>JAEUJK010000252.1 GCA_016794735.1 Gemmatimonadota bacterium
GCCGTGTTGGCGTACGTGTCCGACTACGGCCTGATCACGACGGCGCTGCAACCCCACGGATTGACCTTCCGCTCGCGCGGGCTGCAGATGGCATCGCTCGACCATTCGCTCTGGCTGCACCGCGCCTTTCGTGTCGATGAATGGCTGCTGTACGCGATGGACTCCCCGGTGGCCTCCGGGGCGCGCGGGTTCGCGCGCGGAAGCATCTACACGAGGGACGGTGTGCTGGTGGCGAGTGTGGCGCAGGAAGGGCTGATGAGGGTGCGCGCGACGTAAGACCTGAAAGGCCAGGGCGAAGCACGAGAGGGAAGGGCAGCACGGGCAGCACGCGATGCGGGTGTGCCGGATTCTCCTTGCTGACCTGTGCTGCTCCGGTCTCGGCCTGCTCGTGCTTCATGCTGTTGAACTCTCTCCACCACGCCGATGAAACGAGTCGCCACATTGTTGCTCGCGTGTGCCACGAGCGCAGCCGCCCAGACAACCCACCGATTGCCGGCCACCCCGCAGACGGTGGCCTATGGGCACTACTGGGCCGAGTCGAAGCCGGTGTTGCGCATCAAGTCCGGCGACATCATCGATGTGGAGACGATGTTGACCAACACGCCGCCGCGGCTCGAGGCAGCGGGGGTGGCACCGGCGGACGTGCAGCAGGCGCTGCGCGACATCGTCGCCCAGGTCACCGATCGCGGGCCCGGGGGCCACATCCTTACGGGGCCGGTGTTCGTGGAGGGTGCGGAGCCAGGCGACGTGCTCGAGGTGAAGGTCCTCTCGATCGACCTGCCGATCGCCTACGGGTACAACGGGTGCAGCGGCTTCATGCGTGAGCTGTGCGAACGCCCCACCACCACCATCGTGCCGCTCGACCGGCGTCGCATGACCGCCGAGTTTGCCGGGGTGACGATCCCGCTCAAGCCGTTCTTCGGGTCCATGGGCGTCGCGCCACCGCCGGATCGTGGTCGCGTCTCGTCCAACCCGCCCGACATCCACGCGGGCAACCTGGACAACAAGGAACTGGTGGCCGGCACGACGTTGTACATCCCCGTGCATGTCGCCGGTGCGCTGTTCGAGGTCGGTGACGGTCACGCGGCCCAGGGCGACGGTGAGGTCAACCAGACGGCGATCGAGACGTCGCTCCGCGGTCGCATCCAGCTCACCGTGCGCAAGGACATGAAGCTCGAATGGCCGCTTGGCGAAACGGCCACGCACTGGATCACGATGGGAATGGACAAGGACCTCACCGTGGCCACGCGCATCTGCCTGCAGAACACGGTGAAGTTCCTGCAGGGTCGCCTCGGGATCTCGCAGACGCAGGCCTACCAGCTGTCCAGCCTTGCCGTGGACTTTCGCATCACGCAGTTGGTCGACGGCAACGTCGGCGTGCACGCGATGGTGGCGAAGAGCCTGCTGCGGGGGAAGTAATGCGCGCGGGCGCAACGGCGGAACGGAAACGGCAACTGCGAAGCACGGGCAGCACGAGATGGGTGCAGCACGCGACTTGGGAGGCCAAGCCGACTCTCGTGCTTCCCGTACTGCCCGTGCTGCTCGTGCTTCATCGGTGAGTAGTTGCTCTTATGGGCCCTCACTCGGCGAGACAACGGCAACTGCGAAGCACGGGCAGCACGAGATGGGAGCAGCACGCGACTCGGGAGGCCCAGCCGACTCTCGTGCTTCCTGTACTGCTCGTGCTGCTCGTGCTTCATCGGTGACTAGTGGCCCTTTGGCCCTCACTCGGCGAGACAAGAGCAACTGCGAAGCACGGGCAGCACGAGGCTGGAGCAGCACGCGACTCGGCGGGTCCCTCGTGCTTCCCGTACTGCCCGTGCTGCTCCTGCTTCATCAGTTCAAGCGATAACGAAGAGGCCCCGGCTTTCGCCGGGGCCTCTTCCTGCCATTCGCTCGCTGCCGTCTACTTGAGGTTCTTCCTCAGGAACGCGAGCGTCTTCGGCCACGCGTCCTTCGACGCGTTCAGGTTCGCCATCTCCTCCGCTTCGTCGCGGTTCTGCGCGCGCGGGTCGTTCTGGGCACGCAGGAAGCCGTGGATGGCGCCCTCGTAGTTCACGCCGACGTAGTCCTTCTTCATCGCCTTCATCATCGAGTCGAGCGCGGGCATCGCGGCGCCGATGCGCGCGTCCTTCGAGCCGTTGAGCAGCATGATCGGCGCGCGGATCTTGGCCATCGAGTCGGCCATCACCGTCGCGGGCACGGCGGGCGCCGTGGCCGTGGCCGCGGTGCCGCCGCTCATGTAGCCGAGTCCGTAGAAGGCGACGCCACCGCCGTAGCCCTTCACGCCGCCGTGGACGGCGTGCATGAAGACGGTCTGGCCACCCCAGCAGTACCCGATCACGCCGTACTTCTGCGTCGCGGCCGGCAGCATCATCCCGTAATTCGCCGCAGCGGTGATCACGCGGTTCCGCTCGGCGGCATTCACGCCGGCGATGAGCTTGCGGGCCGAGTCGCCGGTCAGCTCAACGTTGGACGGGCCACCACGCACGCGCGAGAGGAAGTCCGGCGCCACGGCGATGAAGCCATCGGCGGCGACCTGGTCGGCGACACCACGGACCCAGGTGGCGAGTCCAAAGATCTCGTGCACCACGACCACCACCGGCGCCTTCTCGCGCGTGACGGGATACACCACCCACGCCATCAACGAATCCGACGAACCGGGTTCGTACGGGATCTTCACCCACTCACCGTGGCGCGGGCTGGCGGCCAGGCGCGCCGGGGCGGTGTTGTTGCTCGCCGGGATTCCGGCAGTGCCCTGCTGCTGGCTGCGGCTGGTGACGCGCGGCGCCACGAGGTCCGCGCTGTTCATGTGGGACATGTGGTCGTCCGACGCGGTGGCACCCGAGGTGCGCGACACCTGCTGCAGGGTGCACGCGGCGGCGACGAGGGGAATGGCGAGTACGAGAGATCGCATGGAGGCGAGAGGGGTTGGTCGTGGGTGTGTGGTACCCGCTGGACGCTGCATGGTGGCGAGCGGCGGCGCTAGCCCTCCGGGGGCGCCACGCGACCTCGACTGTCCCACCAGTAGATCGCGATTCCCAGGGCGAGGGTGGCCAGCCCGGTGAACGCCG
>JAEUJK010000281.1 GCA_016794735.1 Gemmatimonadota bacterium
GACGCTGCGTCTCGGGTCCGCGTGCCAGGTGAGGCGAATCACCGGACGTTCCGGGGGCAGGGCGGAGCGCGCGGCGGCCAGTACGGCGTCGGCGCTCGCCAGGGTGCCTGACGGCTCGACGTACACCAGGCGCCGGTGTGATGCGGCAAACAGCTCTGCTTCCCACACGTAGACCGCGCCGGCCAACCCGACGATGAACACGACGAGCCCGGAGGCGAGTCCAAACCAGCGATGGAGTCGGGCAAGGAGGCGGCGCACGTGCCGAATGTGTGCGCTGGCCCCGCGCTTGACCAGCAGACGGTGGATCGCGGCGCCGACTTTGCACTGCACCGGGTGACCCTTACGCGGAACCCATGCCCTACTACTCGTCACTCAACCCGGCGCGGCCCGACGATCGGCGCACGGCCGAAGGGCTCCTGCGATTGCGCACGGCGCTCGCTGCGGAGGTGCCGGCCAAGAGCATCGACGACACCCTGCTGATCGCCTCCTGGAACCTGCGGGAGTTCGGCGGATCGAAGTACGGGGGTCGGGAGCGTGAGGCGTTGTTCTACATCGCCGAAGTGATCTCCCACTTCGATCTCGTGGCCATACAGGAAGTGCGCGACGACCTCGATGCCCTGGATGACCTGATGCGCATCCTCGGCGGGTGGTGGGATTACCTCGTCACCGACGTCACCGTGGGTCGGCAGGGGAACGGTGAGCGCATGGCCTTTGTCTTCGACAAGCGGAAGGTCAACTTCGGCGGGCTCGCCGGTGAGGTCACCTCGGCGATGGTGAAGTCCGGGGACACGCTCTCCATCCCGAAGGCGTTCGCGCGTTCGCCGTACCTGGTCGGCATGCAGGCCGGGTGGTTCAAGTTCACGCTCTGCACGGGGCACCTGTACTACGGGGAAGACAAGGCCGACGATCCGGTTCGCCTGGCGGAGATGCGCGAACTCGTCGAGCTGCTCGCCGATCGCGTGAACGCCAAGGATCGATGGGCGCGCAACAGCATCCTGCTCGGCGACTTCAACATCTTCCGCGAGGACGACCAGACGTTCGCGGCACTGACCACCGTCTTCCGCGTGCCGCCGACCATCAAGGGGAAGAAGACCAACCAGTCACGCACCAAGCCGTTCGACCAGATCGCCTTCCTTTCTCCAGACGTCGGCAACCAGATCGCGGACGCACGCGGCGACGTGTTCGACTACTACCAACACGTCTATCGCGATGCCGATGCGTCGCTCTACCCCGTGCCCGAGGGGACCAGCTTTGCCACGTGGCGTTCGTACAAGATGTCGGATCACCTGCTGTTGTGGACCGAGGTGAAGGTGGACTTCGGGGACGAGTACCTGCGCAAGAAGGCGACCGCGCCGGGGTGATCGCCGGTGGCGAGGTCGTGCGATCGGCGGCACGTTTCCGCCGCCGATCCGGAAACCCCATGCCGCCACGCTTCCTCCTTCTCCTCGCCGTTGGCGTCCTCGCCTGCACCGACCCTCGTCCTGCGGCCACAACGCAAGTCGCGCGGTTCGACACCTCGCGTCCACTCGAGGTGTTGGCCGCGGAGGCTGGGCGCGCGGGCGAGGTGCTACGTCCCACGGACCTGTCCGAGGACGCGCGACGTTGGAGCGTGAGCCCCGCGGGTGAGGAATCCCAGGATCCACGGGTGCCGGTCGTCGTCCCCGCCGGCAGTGCCGAGTTGGAGCAGCGACGCATGGGGAGCCGTGCGGCGGCACGGGTGCTCGAGTCGTTCGATGGACTGGGGGTGGGGTTCGAGGGCCCCAACGGCGCGCCGCTCCTGCGCAATCCATCCGACAACTCGGTGGCGGTCGGGCCGGATCACGTCGTGCAGACGGTGAACTCGGTGCTGGCCATCTTCACCAAGAAGGGACGACGCTTCCCGCAGACGGGACGTGCACTGCGCGGTGCGCTCGCGACGAACGTGATCTTTCGCGGGTTTGGTGGAGCGTGTGAACAGCGCCTGAGCGGTGATGCGGTCGTGCGCTACGACCAGCTCGCTCGGCGCTGGCTCTTTGTGCTACCGATCTTCTCGCGCCCGCCGGGTGAGCCCAATGGGCCCTACTCCATGTGTTATGCGGTGAGCGCCACCGAGGACCCGCTCGGAGCATACCATCGATACGAATTCAAGCGGCCGCTCTTTCCCGACTATCCGCGGCCGGCCATCTGGCCCGATGGGTACTACGTGCCCACGAGCACGGGGGACGACGTCATCCAGAAACACGCGTGCGTGGTGGAACGTGACCGGATGTTGCGTGGTGAGCCGGCGCGCGAGCAGTGCGTGATCATCGAGGGCGTGAACTTCCTGAACAACGCCGATATCGATGGATACGTCCTGCCGCCACGTGGCGCGCCGAACGTGATGATGGCCGCCGGCGGCACGCAGCTGAAGGGCGACCTCGACGACGACGGCATCTACGTGTGGCAGTTCCACGTCGACTGGGGAGACACCACGCGCACGAAGGTGACCGGCCCGATGAAGATTCCCGTGGCTCCGTATGCGTACCTCTGCGGGGGCCAGCTGACCAATTGCGTGCCGCAGCCCGGCAGCCAGCGCAAGCTCGACGCTCAGGGCGACAAGCTCATGGCGCGCCTCGTCTACCGGAACATCAACGGCCGCGAGTCGATCCTCGGGCTCCATTCGGTCGCCACCACCGCCGGCGGCGGCGGGGTGCGATGGTACGAGTTCCGTATCGGTGCCAACCGCGACGTGCGCTTGCACCAGCAGGGGACCTACGCGCCCGACGATCCCTCGGGGAGCCCGTCGTATCGCTGGATGGGCAGCATGGGGATGGATCGCGCGGGCAACATCGCGATGGGGTACTCCTTTGGCGGGCCGCCGCACTATGCGGGCCAGCGCCTGGCCGGCCGGTCCCCACGCGACCCG
>JAEUJK010000310.1 GCA_016794735.1 Gemmatimonadota bacterium
CATGGCCGGCATGCGCTCTTCGGTGTTAGGACTCCAGATGGCGGCGACCACCCCGGTGGTGAACACCCAACTCGCGAACGTCGCGAATGTGCTGAACGGACTCGTCTACCAGAAGGCCGGGTTCGTCCTGCACATGTTGCGACGCGAAGTCGGGGACAGTGCGTTCTTCCGTGCGATCCGCACGTACTACCAGGCCCATCGCCACGGCAACGCACTCACCGACGATCTTCGCCGGGCCGTCGAGACGGCGGCGGGCCGGCCCCTGGACTGGTTCTTCGACCAGTGGATGCACCGACCCGGCACGGCCGAGTTGGAGGTCGGGCATCAGTGGGACGCCGGGCGTCGCGTGCTCGAGGTGACCGCCCGGCAGGGCGGGGCGGCGGCACCCTATCGCCTCAACCTCGCCCTCGACGTGACCGACGCCTCCGGGCGCACCGAGCGGGTGCGGGTGACACTGCCGGCGGCGCGCGTGGCCACGGTCCCCGTCGCGGTCAAGTTGACCGGCGCGCCACGGGCGGTGGTCGTCGATCCCGATGTCTCGATCCTCGGCCGGGTGACGACAGCGAGACAACCCTGACACGCGTCCGGTGATCGACGACGACGGGAGCGCTTCCCGTGGGGGTTAGATTGAGCCCTCCTTAACCACCACAGCCGTCGCACCGATGCGCATGCTCGTTTTGGGCGCGGGCCTTCAGGGCTCTGCCTGCGCCTTTGATCTCTTGCAGGATCCCGAAGTCACCGAAGTCCGGTTGGCCGACCTTCACGTCGACAACCTCGCGCCGTTCCTCGCGCCCTACGTGGGGACCCGTCTTCGCCCCGTGCAGCTCGACGTCCGGGACCGGGCCGCCGTCCTGCCCCACATGGAAGCCTGCGACGCCGTGATGAGCGCCGCTCCCTACTACTTCAACCGCGACCTCGCGGAGTGGGCCATTGCCGGGAAGGCCCACTTCTCCGACCTCGGCGGGAACACCGAGATCGTCTCGGAGCAGAAGCAGCTCGACGCCGCGGCGTTGGCGGCGGGCATCTCCGTCATCCCGGACTGCGGCGTGGCGCCGGGGATGGTCAACATCCTCGCGCAACACGGCATCGAGCAGATGGATGCCACCGACGCGGTGCGCATCTACGTGGGTGGGCTCCCGCAGGCGCCGGAGCCGCCACTCAACTACCAGATCGTGTATTCGCTCGAGGGCGTCCTCGACTACTACACTACGCTCTCCTGGATCATCCGCGACGGGAAGCGCCAGCAGGTCAAGGCACTGAGCGAGATCGTCCCGGTGGACTTCCCGGCCCCGTTAGGCACCCTCGAGGCATTCCATACCGCGGGCGGGCTGTCGACGCTCGGCTTCCGGTACGAGGGGAAGATCCCGACGATGGAGTACAAGACCCTGCGGTACCCGGGCCACGCGAAGCTGATGGAAGCCATTCGCGACCTCGGCCTCCTGGACCTCGAGCCGGTCGAGGTGAAGGGCGTTCGCGTGCGCCCGCGCGATGTTGCGGTGGCGGTGATGAACCCGCGCCTGAACAAGCCGAAGGGGAAGGACCTGGTGGCCCTCCGGGTCACCGTCAGCGGGACGAAGGGCGGCGCGCCGTGCACGATCGAATGGAACCTCGTCGATCGGTACGACGAGACGCACGGGATCTCGGCGATGATGCGGTGCACCGGGTACTCGCTGGCCATCACCGGGCTGATGCAGGTGCGCGGCCAGGTCACGAGACAGGGCGTGTGCACGCCGGACGAGGCCATGCCGGGCGCGGCGTACATCGCGGCGCTCGCGGCGCGTGGGGTGATGCTGGCGGAGCGTCGCGCCTAGCGATCGTCCGGGGCACGCCCGAGGGCCAGTCCGCAGGAACCAAACGCCCGGCAGCGAGAGCTGCCGGGCGTTTGCGTTGGGCGCGAGGTCAGTCGACGCGCCTCAGAAGGCGGCGCACTGTGAGGCCTTGAGCACGTTCAGCCGCCCGCGGCCGTAGCGCGCGCGGGGCGTGCCCACCGCGTCCGTGTTGGAGAGGATGCACGCCTCGAGCGCTGGAGCCGGCACACTCCCGATCGTGGACTCCACCACGGCCGCAGCGCCGGCGACAAGCGGGGCGGCGAAGCTCGTCCCATTCGCGAAGAGGTACGTCCTCCCGCTGGCACAAGCGCCACCGAGGGCGAACCGGGAACACGCGGAAATGATGTAGTCCTCGCGAACGCCCTCGGGCAGCCCGCCGTTACCGCCCGGGGCCACGAGGTCGAGTGCGTCCAGCGGCCCAAAGTTGGAGTAGCTGGTCAACAGGTCGAAGTTCTTCTGCCGGTACGGACCCGTGGCGCCCACGCTGATCACGCCGCGCATCTGCGCGGGGATGTTGATGATCCCGAGCGCCTCGCGGACGGCGCCCATGTTGAACCCGTCGTTGCCGGAGGCGGCCACGACCATCGTGCCTGCCTGACGCGCCAGGTCGATCACGGCCTGCAAGGTGGACAGGAGCGGGCCGTTGGCCGGGTTGGTCTCCTGCACGTACCCACCCAGGCTCAGGTTGATCACGTCGGCGTTGAACTGGGTGGCCTGGTAGATCCCGAAGATGATGTCCCCGAAGGTTCCATTGCCATCCTGGCTCAGCACCTTGATCGAGCAGAGGGTGGCGTTCGGGGCCATCGAGGCCATGCCGATCCCGCGGCTGCGGATCTGCGCCGAGACGAACGTGCCGTGGAAGTTGTAGTCGTCGGGCGTGAGGTCGGAGGCAAAACGCGGAGTGAAGATCGCCGTCACGTTGCGTGCCGGGTCGACCGTCCCGAGGAGGTCGAGGTGGCCGGGATCAACGCCCGTGTCGAGGACGCAAACCGTTTCACCGGCGCCGCCATTGCTTGGCACCCACGCCTGGTTGGCCTTGGTCACCTTCAGTGACCACTGATACTGGTTGAAGAATTGCGCGCTGGATTGGTCGGTTCCTGCGACGGCGGGTCCTTCCACCCCTGCCAGGAGCTGTGGCTGGACAAGCGCGGGCTCGGGCAGCCAGCGCATGAGGCGATCCCTGCTGATGGAGACATTCGGGTCCGCGGCGAGCGTCGCCGCGTTGGCGTCCGAGAGGTCCTGCACATACAAAAGCCCAAGTGCATCAATCTGGCGAACGACCCGTGCGCCCATGGCCGCGATCGATGCACTCGTCGTGGACATGCCCGACGGGGATCCAAGCCTGACCAGGTAGGTTGAGGTTTCCGTTGTCTCGCTGATCGTCGCCATCGCGGGCGCGTCCGGGGTGCGCGAGCTGTCGCGCGGAGCGGTGGCGGGGTCCGAGCAGGCGGCAACAAGCGCGGCCAGCGCGAGGAACGAGGTGCGCCGAGCGGTCACGTTCACGTGCGGTCTCATGATGATCCTCCAGGTCAGTAGCTCGCCCCGATACATGGGCGCATTGCGGGAATGTGCCGTCGCGTGACCGTCGAGCCGCGAAGGGCCTTCGGCGGCGGCGAACTCGGCCACTCTGCGATTGGCCCCAACCACTGTCAACCTGAGGCGTACTCGCCACAGGCGCGGACCGGCGGCGTGCAGGGGACACCGCTTCTTAATGTGCCCGCTGGCCGCGGCGGTTCCGGCAGTCGCCCGCTAGCGCGTGGTGCCCACACGCCAGGCCTGTCGCTGAGAGGTCAACGGCCGGGCGCAGGGGGGCGGGGAGCCCGTGATGGACCTACCGCGAGAAACCCGCGAGCGTCGCGCCCATGGCGTCGATCGTCTCGCGGGCGTTCCAGCGTTCACGCCCGTTGTACATGAACGCAAACGCGAGGCGCTCACCCGTCCGCGAGGTGACGTAGCCGCCGAGCGAGACGACATCGTTCGTCGTCCCGGTCTTGGCGTGCAGGTTCCCCTGGGCCGGCGTGTTGATCATGCGCGAGCGCAACGTCTCCGAGGTACCCGCCACGGGCAGCGACTGCTCGAACTCGCGCGCCCAGGGCGCACGACTGGCGTAGGCGAGGAGGCTCGTCAGAGCGCGCGGCGTCACGCGGTTGAGCGACGACAACCCGCTCCCGTCCTTGATCTGGATGGTGTGCGGGGCAATGCCGGCGCGTTCCTGCAGGAGCATGTCGAGCTGCTCCCCGGCGAGCTGTGCACTGCCGACGGCGCGTCCCTCGGGGCCACGGGCGGCGGCCCGCAGCAGCAGCTCGGCAAAGTGATTGTCGCTCTCGCCATTCATGACACGGGCGAGCTGGACCAGTGGTGGGGACGAAAGGGTGGCGAGGGGGGCCGCGCCGGCCGGCGTCGATTCCGACCGAACGACTCCTTCCACCGTGATCCCGGCGTCAGCAAGCGCGGCGCGAAACGCGCTGGCGGCGAACTGCGACGGGTCCTCGACGACGACGGTGTAAACGCGGGTCTGCGAGCCCCCGCCAATCCATCCCTTGGCCACGACGGT
>JAEUJK010000327.1 GCA_016794735.1 Gemmatimonadota bacterium
GCGCCGCGCTCGCGCATCAGCGCCTCGAACGCAGCGCCCGTCCCGCCGGGATAGGGCTGGAACTGCAGCGCCGGTGCTTCGCCCTGGCCCAGCGGCACGGGCGGAGTCGCTGGCTGCTGCTGTTGCAGGAAGACATCCGGCACGGTGTGGCCGCCGGCGCGCGCCACCGAGGCCCAGCCAAACGTCGTGGCCGCCGCGGACACCAGCGACGTGAGCATGAACCGGCGGCGGTCGAGCTCGGGCAGCCCGTAGGCCGCCTCGGCGATTTCGAGTTCGGCCTGGGCGAGGATCTCTTCGGGTGTTGTCATGTCGGCGCAGGGAGGGATCGCAGAATCTGCCTGCCGGACCACGCGCCGTCTATCTGATGGCGCGTGCGAGGCCCGCGCGCATCGGCCTTACTGGACGACGATCGACGCCTGCGCGCGCTTCCCCTCGGATTCCGCGAAGATCAGGACCGTCCCCTTCCCCAGACCGGTCACCAGTCCGGTGGTCGAGACGCGGGCAATCGTGGGTGAGCCGGACTGCCAGGTGAGGCTGCGATTGGTGAGCACGTTGCCCGCCGCGTCGCGCAGTGTCGCGGTAAGCTGCAACGTGGCCCCGACCTTCATGGCCATCGTGCTTGGACTGAGCGTGATGCGGTCCACGGGAACGAGCGTCACCGTCACCGTCGATGACGCCGACTTGCCACCTGTGGCGGCCGTGATGCGCGCCGTACCCGGTGCGACGCCGGTCACGATCCCACTCGCCGCGACCGTGGCCACGGTGGGAGTGGCGCTCGTCCACGTGATCGAACGACCGCCGAGGAGTGTGCCCGCCGAGTCGAGCGGCAGGGCGGCGAGCGGCGCCGTGCGACCCGCCGCGAGGGTCAACGTCGATGGGACCACCTGCACTGATGCAACCGGGACGAGCGCGACCGTCACGGTCGCCGTCGCGGACTTGCCTTCGCTGGTTCCGCGGATCGTGGCGGTACCGGCCCCGATCGCCGTCACCACTCCGGTCGACGAAACCGTGGCCACCGACAGCGCGCTGGAACTCCACTCCACAAAACGCCCCGTGATGACGGTGCTGTCCGACGCCTTGAGGACGCTGCTCATCTGCACCGTCTGCCCGACCAGGCGGGTCGAGGTCGCGGGAGTGACCGAGACACTGGCGACCGCCTTGGGCTGCACCGCGATGACCGCAGTTCCCGTGACCCCGTTGACCGTGGCCTGGATCTGGGCGGTCCCCGGGGTCACGCCGAGCACCGCACCGCCCGGAGTGACCGACGCGATGGTGGTGGCACTCGAGCGCCAGGTGGGATTGGGACCGGGCACCGTGTCACCGGCCGCATCGATGAGGGCGACGCGCAAGTTGAGCGTGGAGCCAACACCCACGCCGCTGCTCGGCGGGTTCACCTGCACCACCGCGAGCGGCGGCGCATTCACCCGCACGTCGACAAACGATGACTTGCCGCCAGCACTCACGGCGAGGCGCGTGGTGCCCGGCGCGACGGCGGAGACGATCCCCTGCGGCGACACGGAAGCGACCAGCGGGTTGGCGCTCGCCCAGTAGATCCGCCGATCGAGCAGCTGGGCCCCGTCGGCCGCCCACACCCGCGCCGTGACCACCGAATCCTCGCCGGTGGTCAACGTCATCGCCGAAGGCCGCACTTCCACCCGAGCCACCGCCGGAATGTCCGACAGGTCGCCACAGGCCACGGCCGTGGCCACGCTCATCGCGGCCAGGAGGGGCAGCGGGCGGAGAATCTGGGGAGGTCGCACGGATCGCTGGCGGAGTCTGAACCGGTCGAGGAGACAGATTACACCCGGCTCATCATCCCCGACAGATGGGGCCGGCACTCCCCCTGACGCAGGTCGCGTACCGGCGCGGTCTCAGTCCGGAACGACCGGAAGAACCAGGTAGGACCCGCGCGCCCCGCCGTGCAGTACCGAGTTCTCCACCGTCACGAAGCGACGACTGGTGGCCGGCGACTCACCGGTCCCGGGGTTCACGTCGAACCGGGGGAAGTTGCTGGACGAAATGTCCACCCGGATGCGGTGCCCCTTCTTGAAGAGGTTCGCGGCCGGGAACGGCCGGATCACGATCCGATACACCTGGCCTGGAACCACAGGCGTCCGCGTCGGTCGATCGTCCCGAAAGCTCAGTCGCTGGATGGCGTCGGTGATGTTGAGGTCGAACCCGGCCGGGAAGTCCGCGCTTGGCGGATAGACATCCACCACCTTGGCCGTGAAGTCGGTGTCGCGGCCCGTGGTGGCGACGTGCAACACCACCTCGATCGGTCCCACCACGCGCACATCGCGATCGAGTGGCTCGGTCTCGAACACCAGGACGTCCCCACGGGCCTTGAGCGGAAGCCACGGCGCGCGCGACCCGGCAAAGTCCGGCCGCTCGCGCTGGTCATACGCGCCATCCTTCACGCGATTCGACACGTGCCCGCCTAACGTGGGCACCGGATGGGCCGGGTCGAAGGTGTACGTGGTGCGTCCCTCGACCGCGCCAGGCGACGTCGCGAGGCCGCCACCCGCACGCAGGTAATACCGCGTCGGGCGAGCCTCGGGCAGTGGCCACGCGCTCCCCGTGATCCAGCGGCCCCCGTGCTGCAAGCGACCGTTGGCGTCCCGCGTCCCGGGGCCGCCGCCCATCACGAAGAGGCGCACCGGGGCCTCGCGATCGACGCCGTTCGGCACGTCGCGCAGGAACCGGTCGAACCAGCGCAGGTGGTACGCGACCTCGAATCCCTCGATCGCCGAGCCGCTGCCGAAGTCCGCGTCGCCCGCATACGTCCGCCCATTCCCGCCATGCACCCATGGGCCAATCGCGAGGTGCACCGGGCCGCGCTTTCCGGCACGCAGGCCGAGGTAGTTGTCGAGGGTGCCGCGCAGGAAGATGTCGTACCAGCCGCCGAGGTGCAGCATGGGGACATCCGCGGTCTTCGCGTAGTACGGCTTCCACGCCAGGGAGATACGATCCCAGAACGGACCGCGCCCTTCATTGATCCACTCGTCGAGGAAGTACGCTTCGTACTCGGGCACACTCGCCAGTGGACTTTGTCCCTTTCGCAGCGGGAGTTGCTGGTACCAGTCCTCGACCTTCTCCCGCTCGAGTCGCGCCCGCGCCACCGAGTCCGGTGTTTCGCGGCGCGCCTCCTGCCACACCCACGTCATCTCGCGACCCAGCTCGAACGCACCGCCCTGCCGCACCGCGTGGTCCCAGGCGTCGGCCATGCCGCCCTGGTTGACGATCATCGCCTTCAGGTGTGGTGGGTTGAGCTTGGCCGCATCCGCCTGCGTGTGCGCGGCGTACGACCGCCCCCACGTGCCCACGCGCCCATTGCTGAACGGTTGGCGCGCCAGCCACTCGATGGCGTCGTAGCCATCGGGTGCGTCGAGGACCGAGTACTTGGTGAAGCTCCCCTCGGAGCGATAGCGGCCGCGGATGTTCTGCAGGGCAACGACGTACCCCGCGGCCGCGAAGGCACGCGCCTGCCGCACGATCTCATCGCCGCGAATCTCGTACGGCGTGCGCAGCAGCAAGGTGGGGAACGCCGAGTCGATGGCGGTGGCCCCGCGGGCGGGGCGATACAGCTCGGTGTGGAGGCGGACGCCATCGCGCATCGGCGCCATCACGTTGTCCACGCGCACCACGTCGAACGGCACCTGCGCCCGCGCGCCCGATCCCCAGAGGGTCGCCAGCAGGAGGACGCCCCGGGCGCAGGACCCGGGGCGCAGGTGACGAGCCAATGCCTCCCGCACGCCTAACGCGGGGTCTGGCGCGGCGGCGAGCTGCAGCGCGGCCACGCGCCCGGCGAGCCACCACCCGGCGTCAGCACACGCTGGTCGCGCGGCACGCGCACCGGATCCTCACTCGCCTGGTAGGCCAGCATCGCCGCCAGCGTCGCGTTGTTCTTGAGGTCGTCGATGATGATCTTGTCGTACGTGTCACGGTTGGTGTGCCACGTGTACTGGCGATAGTCCGGGTAGTTGGACTGCAACCGGAACGAGGGTGCGCCGGCGCAGAGGAACGACATGTGGTCGCTGCCACCGGTCTCCGGCACACCCGGCAGGTCCAGGTCGATCAGGCTCTCGATCTCCGACGGCACCACGCTCAGCCACTTGCCGAAGTGGGCACCGGCCCCGGTGAGCCCCATCATGCGGATGTACTCGATGCGCCACGTGCCGTTGTCCTGGTTGAACGCGGTCTGCAGCCCATCCACCACATCCTTGTGATCCTCCGCGAACGCACGCGAGCCGATCAGCCCCTGCTCCTCCGCACCCCAGTGGCCCACGAGGATCGTGCGCTTGGGGTTCGGGTAGGCCGCCTTCAGCAGGCGCATCGCTTCCATCATCATCACCGTGCCGGTGCCGTTGTCCGTCGATCCGGACGCGGCATCCCACGAGTCGAGGTGCGCGCCAAGGAGCACGTACTCGTTGGGCTTCTCCGTGCCCTTGAGTTCGCCAACGACATTGAACATCGGCTGGTCGCCGAGTTCATCGGCGCGTGCATCGAGCCGCACGCGCGGGCCCTGCTGGTTGGCCGCGAGCCGGTGCAGGAGTCCGTAGTCCTCGCAGCTGGCGTCGAGGACCGGCACGTTCTTCGTGGATGCACTGAACACCTTGTTCACGCCCCATCCGGCCGACCAGTTGGTCGTGATGATCCCGGCAGCCCCTGATCCGTCGAGGATCGCGTAGGGATTCGCGCCAAGGAGGCGGGCCCGCTGCGTCCAGGCGCGCTTGCTGGAATCACGCGAGGCCTTCATGGCGGTCACCGACGCAGGCCGCGCCAGTCGCTCCCAGTTCTCGTCCGGGCGACAGGTCGGTTCCGGTGCCGAGAGGAGCAGGAACTTGCCGCGCAACGAGGGCAACCACGCGCGCAACGCCGCGGAATCGGCCAGCTCGGGCATCACGATCACGTCGCCTTCCACCGGGCGCGTGGTGCCCGGGCTCCAGGCGAGGATCAGCCCCTCCAGGGTGCGCTCGCGCGGCGCGATGAGGTCGAAGTGGGTGTACCGGCGACGCCACCCGCGCCACGTGCCGTACCGTTCCTTCCGCGCGGGAATTCCCCACTCTGCATAACGAGCGGCCACCCAGTCCGTCGCCGCCGCAAAGCCGGGCGAACCGGAGAGTCGTGGCCCGATCGAGTCGCTCAACACCTGCGCGAGGCGCGCGACCTGGGACTTCCCCGTCATCCCCTCGTCCCAGATGCGCCGGATGACCGGGTCGTTGGTCGGGAAGGTCTGGGCCGCGAGTGGAACCGCGGCGAGGCTGGCCAGGACGGCTCGAACGAAAGTCCGCATCGGGATCGGGTGGAGGTCGGCGTACGCGCGAAAGTTCGGTGCGCGCCGCGCCTCGCGCCACCCACACACCCTACGGAAGCACGCG
>JAEUJK010000346.1 GCA_016794735.1 Gemmatimonadota bacterium
CGACCTTTCCGCGGTGGTCGAGTTGTCGATGGATGGGATCGTGGTGCTCGACGAGCAGATGCGCATCCACATCGCGAATGCCGCGTACGCGCAGATGGTGGGGCGTGGCAGTGGCGCCGAGCTGGAGGGGACGTCGTGGCGAGACCTGCAGGACCCCGAGACGCTGGCGCGCTTTGATCGCGAGGTGATGCCGAGCCTCGTCCTCGAGGCCGGGTGGCACGGCGAGTTGCGCACGCTGCGCGCCGATGGGGAGACGGCTCCGTGTGAGGTGACGATCTCGCTGCGGTCAGGTGGAATGGCGATGATCGTCCGCGACATCACGGAGCGGTCGGAATACGAGGAAGCGCTGCGGCGCATGTCGCTGCAGGATCCGCTCACGGGACTCTACAACCGGCGCGGCTTCTCGCTGCTGGCGCAGCAGCTGCTGAACGTGGCCGCGCGCCAGGCCGGGCACACCCTGCTGCTCTATTTCGACCTCAACAAGTTCAAGCAGGTCAACGACACCTGGGGGCACGGCGTCGGCGATGAAGCCCTGGTCGAGGTCGCGGAGGTGTTGCGTGAGACATTTCGCGAGAGCGACCTGATCGGCCGCCTTGGGGGCGACGAGTTCGTCGTGCTCGCCGTGAACTCGCTGGACCCCGAGGGGGAGGCGTTGCTGGCGCGCCTGGACCAGCGGCTCAACGTGCGCAACGACCGCCCCGACCGGCGGTATCGTCTCTCGTTAGGTCGGGGGCTCGCGCGTTTCGATGCGGCGCATCCGCGAAGCGTGGAGCAGCTGCTGCACGAGGCCGACGAGCAGTTGATGGCCGCAAAACGCGCGCGCGGATAGTCGCCTGTGGGGGGCGTGGAGGCGCGCTGGAAGGGCGCGCCGGCCGGCTCCGAGATCTGCCCACTGCCGTCTGCCGTCTGCCGTCCGCCGTCCTACACAGGCCGTCTACCGTCTCGCCTTTCGCCCAATCAGCATCGCCGGCAACACGAACATCGCCGCGATCGTCCCGGCGACCGTCCCTCCCGCGGTCGCGAGGGCAATCGCACCGAACAGCGACGTCGTCTTCACGCCGATCGCGAGGGGGAGGAGTGAGGCGAGCGAGGTGAGGGTGACGAGGATGATCATCCCCGAGCGATCGAGGGCCGCACGCACCACGGCGCCGCGATCCAGCGGGGAGAGGCCCGCGGCGATCCGTCGGCGACGCCGCTCGAGTGCAGCATCCACGAGGAGGATCGCCTGGTTCACGGCCAGGCCGATGACGAGGATCACGCCCACCGCGGCCTCGCGCGTGAACGCCGCGTCGAAGATCCAGAACGCCGCCATCACGCCGCCCAGGGAGATGGGCAGCGAGAGGAAGACCATCGCCGCGCCCCACACGGAGTCGAAGACCACGGCCACGGTCAGGAGCACGAGCACGATGCCGATCGCGAAAACGAGCCACAGTCCCTGCTCACTCTTGTCGAGCTCGAAGGATCCGAATCCCGCGTCGGCGACGGAGTAGCCGGGGGGCACGGCGATCGACTTCATGAAGGCATCG
>JAEUJK010000413.1 GCA_016794735.1 Gemmatimonadota bacterium
TCCCTTGAAGTGCACGTGCGAGAAATGCACGTCGTGGGCCAGGTCCGCGATCGCACGCTCGCCGATGAACTCCCCCACGAAGACATGCGACATCGGCCCCTGCGCCAGGGCACTGTCCGTGGTGAACTCGATCCCCTGCACGAGCCAGCGATCTGCGCCCTTGTGGAACTGCACCACGCTCTGGTTCACTTGCGCTGCGACCAGTTTGGGGAGGCGCTCGCCGCCGCGCAGCCGGACACCACGCGTCATCGTCGTGTCGGCGCGCAGGACGTTCCAGCTCGTGTCCCCTGCACGACGCGCGTTCACGTGCCAGTTGCCGCTCAACGACACCCCCATCGCCAGGCAGATGACGCGTGGCCCCGCTTCATTCAGCGCCGCTTGCAGCGCGCTCGCCGACGTGGGCCGCACCATGCACGGTCGCGTCGCGAGGTCGGTGGGCCACCCCGGTTGCCGCTGTGGCAACACGGGAGCCTGGATTCCGGCAGGCGGCTGTTCCGTGGTATCCACCGGCGGGCGCGCGTCCACGCGGATCGCGACGGCGCTCCGTGCCTGCCCGCGCGAAGCCTGCACGGTGACCACCCCACTCGCCTTCGGTTGCGTCAACTCGAGGCGACGCCCGACGGCGTCCCAACTCAACGTGGCCAAGGTTGCATCGTCCACGTCAAACGACGCGCTGTCGGCCACGGTGCCGGCCGAGTCGTACCGGATGGCGATCGCCACGACGGATGGCAGGTCGGGCGCGGTGTGGAGCACCGAATCGCTCGCCGTGAGCTGCAACACTGGTGCAGGCGCCGCGAGCACCGTCGGGCTCGCGACCACCGGGTGGTCACACCCGACGGCACACGAGGACAGGAGCCCCCACCCCCAGAAGCGCATCATCACCTGGCTCACGAGTCCCATGAAGTCCACGACAAATCTAGGAGTGCGGGCGGCCGACGCCCGGGCGCTGCCTCGCACCCGCCGTGTGCGCACCCGCACACCAGGTCATCCTGCCCGACCCGAACGAAACAGCGCCATCGACCGCTGCACCACCTGCCAGACCCCCCACGCCGCCGGGATCCCCACCACCAGCCACGCGGCGACGAGTCGCCACCGATCGCGCGCTACCATGGCGCCTCCACCGTTTCCAGCGGCCGACGTGCGACCGCCGCGTTGCAGACGAAACCAATCACCAGCAGCGCCGCCATGAGGTACATCGTGAACGAATAGGCGTCCGCACGCGGGGTCCCCCGCTCCACCTGGTACTCCCGGAGGTAGTTCACCAGGACGGGGCCGAGCACCCCCGCCAGCGACCACGCCGTCAGCAGCCGCCCGTGGATCGCGCCCACGTGGCGCACCCCGAACCGGTCACGCAGGTAGGCCGGGATGGTGGCGAAGCCCCCGCCATACATGCTCATGATCACCACATACGATCCGACAAACAACACGATGTTTCCCGCGCGCCCCGTCGACGGGACCAGCGCATACAGCAGAGCGCCCAGCGCGAAGTAGGTCGCATACACCACGGGTCGCCCCAACCGGTCGGACAATGACGACCACACGAAGCGCCCCACCATGTTCGCGAGGCTCAGCAGGCCGACGAAACCCGCCGCGGCCTCCGCCGCGATGCGCCCCGGGAACATCTCCTGGATCATCGGCGAGGCCTGCCCGAGCACCCCGATCCCGGCCGTCACGTTCAAGCACAGGACCCACCACAACAGCCAGAAGCTTGGCGTCTTCGTGGCCTGTCGCACGTGCATGTCAGGCGCGGCGGCCGCACGCGGCGCTCGCGTCGTGGTCGCCAGCTGCTCTGCGGGCAACCGCACCGTCATCACGCCGAAGAGCATGAAGACGAAGTAGATCACCCCCATCGCCGCCATCGCGCGCGAAACCCCGTGCCCGCTCCCCGTATCGAGGAAACGCATCAACGCCACGGCGAGCGGTGAGCCGATCATCGCCCCACCACCGAATCCCATGATCGCCAAGCCGGTCGCCATCCCCGGGCGATCCGGAAACCACTTGATGAGCGTGGACACGGGCGAGATGTACCCGAGCCCGAGGCCGATACCCCCCACGACCCCGTAGCCGAAGATGAGGAGGGCGATGCTGTGCAGCTCGACAGCCACCGCCGAGATGAGGAATCCGGTGGCAAAA
>JAEUJK010000573.1 GCA_016794735.1 Gemmatimonadota bacterium
GTTGACGAGGCGGAGGTACGCTTCGTGGACGAGCGCCGTGGTCGTGAGTGTGTGTCCCACGGATTCACCGCGCAGGTGTCGCCGCGCAATGCGACGGAGCTCGTCGTAGACCACGGGAATGAGCTGGTCGGCGGCGGCCGGACCCCACTCCGGTGCGAGGACGAGCGCGGTGATGTCGGTGGTCATTCCGAGGCAGAAGGGACGGCCGCTGGCAGGTAGCTACTCCCGCCAGAGATGCGTCGCAAGTGCCCTCTGTCCGTGCGATCCGCTGTGGGACCGACTGCTGGGTCGGGTCCTCGATGGCGCTCGCGATCGCCGGGCCACCTCCCGGCGTGGCGCCCTGCGCCGGCCCACCGTCGGCGCGTCCCCGTTACCCCGTCGGCAATTGCTGTGCGTGGTGTCGCGTGTGCAGCTCCATGAATCGCACGTACTCCTCCACGGCGACAGCCCCAAAGATCGTGGTGCACATGCGTCCACCTTGAGCGGCCGACGTTCGACACGCCATCTCGAAGCTCCGATGGGCGGCTTCGAGGCGATGGCGTCCCTCCGTCACCGACAACGGACCGCTCGATGGGTCCATGGCGGGATTGGTCCTTGCCTTCGGGAAGGTCCCGTTCCGCAGCACGCGCCTGAACAACAAGAGCCGAGCCACGGGGTGCAAGAAGCCGGGGAGCTGCGGGAACTTCGATGGCCTGCCAGCGGCCATGTTCGCCGATTCCTCGAGCGAGCGGGCGACGTGCTCCACCAGTTGGCTGGGCGACCACTTTCCGGGTGCGCGAGCGGCGGTCCATACCGCGGAACCCTGTTCACTGCGCCTGATGAGTTGATCGACAGCGTCCCTGCTTGCGGCGAGTGACTGGTCAAGGTCAAGCATCACGTGCTCCACGGGAAAGGGTTTGTTGGGGCCGAGCGCAGGTCAGGCGACCTGAGTTCGTCGCGCGTCGCCTCGTGTTGTCCGCATTGCAGGCGAATCACGAGCGCTTTCGCGGTTTGGAGGCGCGGACCGTTGCCGACTTTCGCCGCGTGGAACCCGTCCCGTCGGCGGCGGTGAGTGCAAAATCGACCCACTCCCGCAGTCCGCCGTCGGCATCGGTTGCCACGGCTCCGACGAGGAGCCAGCCCTTCATCGGCCGACCTCCGGACAAGTCGAAAACCCGGACTCCCTTCCGCTTCAGGTGGCTGTCGGTCTCTTCCTTTGCGCACCTGACGATCAGGTCTTTCCTGTTGACGCCGATGAGCATGGCGCCGTCGCGCATGAACGCGATACCGCCGAACATCTGCTTCTCGGTCACTCCGCTCACGCTGCCCAGCGCGCCTCTGACGCGTTCGGCAAGCCGTTCATCGTAAGGCACCGGCCATCTCCTTCAGGTGGTCAGGTCATCGACGTTGCCGCGCCGGCCAGGATCGAGCTCGCGGCCATCATGGTGGCGCCGCAACTCCTCCTCCAGCGCCTGTAGTGTGCCGCGCCAGCCTCCGTCGTGTGGCGCCTTCATCTCGATGGTCGCGAATCGCTCGTGTCGGATGTGTACCTCGGTCCCACCGTTCCGCTCCACGAAGTCGACGGTGACGAACGTTTCCGTACCTGCCCACGGATCAGGGGGCTCCCAGGTCCACGTGAACGCCAGTCGCGTGGCCGGGATCACCGTGTGATACTCACCGACGACGGGCACCGTTCGGCCGTCCGGGAACGAAAACACGAAGCGGTAGCGGCCCTTCGGGCGCGGTTCGCACACGACCACGCGAACGCCCACATCGGGGCTTGGACAGAACCAGCGCTCAAGCAGTGCAGGCTCGGTGAAGGCACGAAACACGAGCGTTGCGGGTGCGTCAAACCACCGGCTGCATGACAACCCGAAGGCGTCCGTCGCTGGGTCACTCATCGCGCTGCAACTCGGCGAGGACGCGGTCCAGTTGACCCAGGGACCCCTCCCAGAACTGTCGATGGCGCGTGATCCACATCTCCGCGTCTCGCAGGGGCGCCGGGACCAGGCGCAGGGTATGGTGGCGACCCTTCACTGACCGCCGCACCACACCGGCGCGCTCCAGGACGCGGATGTGCTTGGACACGCTTGGCTGCGAAATCCGGAACGGGGCACCAAGCTCACCGGCTGTGCAATGCGAGGTGGCGAGTCGCGCCAGCATCGCACGCCGCGTCGGATCGGAGAGGGCGTGAAAGACCTGGTCGAGGCGCGTCGCCGGAGAATGTATAGCCATCTGGCTATACAATGTCCAACGCGGTCCTGCGTGTCAAGGTCGACTCGGTTACGCTGCAGCCGCGCGCGTGGGACTCCAGCACCAACGTGTGATCGCCCGGCTTGCCGCCGGAACGCGCAGGCACGGCGGCGCCACCTCACGGGTCACGTGAGGACCCATGAAGGTCGGGCGAACCGACTTCAGGAGTGCGGCAACAGGTTCGAGGCGACGTCGGTGCGATACGCCTTGAATGCCGGCACCAGCCCCGCGAGCGCTCCCACCACGATCATCCCGATCGGCGTGACCACCAGCGCCCAGTCGAACCGCAGGGCGTCCAGCACGACACCGGTCTGCGCCCGCACGATCACC
>JAEUJK010000448.1 GCA_016794735.1 Gemmatimonadota bacterium
GAGCATCGACGAGTGGTACCTCGACATGGACGGCACCGAGGCGCTGTATCACGGGGAATCGCTACGCGAGACGGCGCACCGCATCCGCCGCGCCGTCATCGACGCCACGGGGATGACGGTCTCCATCGGTGGCGGGACGAACCGCCTGGTCGCCAAGCTCGCCGTGGAACGCGCGAAGCCCAAACCCGGGACCGGCGCCGACGGTGTCCACATCGTCGCCCCCGGCGACGAGGCGTCCTTCGTCGCCACGCTCAACCTCGCCGACCTTCCGATGGTCGGGCCGCGCTTTCGCGAACGGCTGGAAGCACAGGGGATTCGGACCATCCAGGACGTCCTCGACACCCCCACCGTGACGCTGCAGCGGTGGATCGGCGAACGCGCGGCGGGATGGCTGGAGCGACGCGTGCGCGGTATCGACAGCTCCGACGTGGAAGCGCGCGGCACCGCACGCAGCACCGGTCACGAGGAGACCTTCGGGACCGATATCGGCGACGACGACACACTCGGCCGCGAGTTGGTCCATCTCTCCACGCGCGTGGCGCACGACCTGCGCGAACGCGGGCTGATGGCGCGCACCGTGACCGTGAAGTTGCGGGACCACGACTTCAAGACCCGCAACGCGTCGCGCACGTTGCCACAGGGGGTGATCTCGGATCGCGTGATCCTCTCCACGGCGCGCGAGCTCCTGGCGAAGCTGCGACGCGCCCGGCGGGTCCCCGTGCGCCTGCTCGGCGTCTCGCTGAGCGGCCTGGCGGATGCGGACGCCGAGGCGCAGCTGACCCTGTTCGACGAACGGAGCACCCTGGTCGAGAGCGAGAAGGACCGTCGGCTCTCGCGGGCCATCGACACCGTGCGATCGCGCTTCGGGCGGGATGCCGTCATGCCCGCGCGCGTCACGGGCCGGACCTCGCGCCCCCGTTAGGCGCCGGGCTTCGGCTGCGGCAGCCCGGCGGAGAGGGCCAGGGATAGCCGTTCGCTCGTTCGGTCGTTCATGGTGAAGACGAGCGCCGCGAGGTTGTTGGAGGTCACGAGCAGCGGGCGCACGCGATACCCGCGCCGCTCGCCACGCGGCGACACCGTCGCGCTGTCGATGGCTGCCAGGTCCTGCCGCCGCGCCGCGTCGGAGGGATAGAGGAAGAGGTGCAGCTCATCCTCGCCCGCACCGACGGTGTAGACCTTCCGCTCCCCGTGGAGCAGGTCGTTGGGCGGCACGTCGTCCTTCGCCGTCAGCACGACGCCGGCACGCTCGAGCCGGTCGAGCACGGAACACCACTGCCAGAGTCCTTCCTTTCGGCAGCCGTCCGCGGGCGCGACCGCGGTATCGAGGATGGCGACATCCGGCGCCGCGGTCGCGGTGTCGCGGGCTGGCGGAGGGGGTTCACCACCGCACGCGGCAACGGTGAGCAGGAGGACCAGGCGACGTGTCATGGCGCGAATGCTACGGCGTGTTTCGCACGGGCGGAACTGCGCGTCCCCGCCGTACGTATCTCACTACCGGGCGCCACGCCCGCACCGTTACTTGGAACGTCCTCTTCCTCACCTGCCTTCCATGCGCGCAGACGAAATCGACTACCAACTGATCGGCGATGACCTCCAGGGTGTCATCATCACCCTCGACCCGGG
>JAEUJK010000485.1 GCA_016794735.1 Gemmatimonadota bacterium
GAGCTGGCGATGCAGGTTGCCGAGGCGGTCCACCGCTATGGCAAGGCACTCGGCGTCTCCGCCCTGCCGATCTACGGCGGTGCGGCGATGGAAGGCCAGTTGCGGGCCCTCAAGCGTGGGGTCGACGTGGTGGTGGCCACGCCGGGGCGCGCCCTGGACCACATCCAGCGCAAGTCGCTCAAGCTGTCGGCGTTAGGCACGGTGGTGCTGGACGAAGCCGACGAAATGATGGACATGGGATTTGCCGAGGACCTCGAGGCCATCCTGTCCGCCACGCCACCCGAACGGCAGACCGTGCTCTTCTCGGCGACGATGGCGCCCCGCATTGCGTCGCTGGCGGCGCGCTACCTGCGCGATGCGCAACGCCTGACCATCGCGCATGCCCCCGCGAAGATGGACCAGGCCCCACGCGTGCGTCAGGAAGCGTACATCGTGGCGCGTGCGCACAAGGTGGCCGCCCTGAGCCGCGTGCTCGACGTGGAGCAGCCCGCGTCGGCGATGGTGTTCTGCCGGACGCGCACGGAGGTCGATGAGCTCACCGAGGTGCTCGGTGCCCGCGGCTTGCGCGCCTCGTCGTTGCACGGCGGGCACAACCAGCAGCAGCGTGATCGCGTGATGGCGGCCTTCCGATCCCGCGCGACCGACCTGCTCATTGCCACCGACGTGGCCGCGCGCGGGCTCGACGTGAAGCACGTGAGCCACGTGATCAACTACGACGTGCCGGCGGCCGCCGAGAGCTACGTGCACCGCATCGGCCGCACGGGCCGCGCGGGCCGGGAAGGGGTGGCGATCACCTTTGCGGAGCCGCGCGAACATCGCCAGCTGCGGATCATCGAGGCCGAGACGCGGCAGAAGATCATCATCAAGCCCGTCCCCACGGTGGCCGACCTGCGCGCCATGCGACTCGAGGCGCTGCAGGGCAGCCTGCGCGAGGCGATCGTCGCCGGCAAGTTCGAGGGCGTGCGTCCCGTGGTCGAGCACCTCGCTGACGAGTTCGACATCATGGACGTGGCCGCGGCCGCGGTGCAGATGCTGGCCTCGCGTCACGGGGACGACACCGCGGAGGAGATCCCCGATCCCAAGGCGCCGAAAGCCTCGAAGGTCCGGGCGAACGCGCCGGGGCCGCGCGAGCGGCTGTTCATCGGTGGCGGGCGCAAGCTCAAGATCCGGCCCGGGGACATCGTCGGGGCGATCGTGACGCACACGGCGCTCGAGGCGCGTCAGCTCGGCTCGATCGTGATCCTCGACCGGCACTCCCTCATCGACGTTCCCGCGGCCGCTGCGCAGGATGTGATCGATGCCCTTGGGCGTGCGGGGATCAAGGGGAAGAAGTTGAGCGTCCGGCGCGACGAGAAGCGTTAGGCACGTCGTGCGCCATCGCCCGCGCGCTGGAGGGTCGCGGGCGATGGCGTCGTGGCCGCGCGCCCGATCGCCCTACTTGCCCTGGACCACCGGGTTGCGGAGGATCCCGACCCCCTCGAGTTCCACCTCGACGACATCCCCGGGTTTCATCGGCTTGGTGGTGCCTGGCGTGCCGGAGTAGATCACGTCGCCGGGCATGAGGGTTACGTACTGCGAGATGTAGCTCACGATCTCGCTGACGTTGAAGATCAGGTCCTTCGTGCGCTGCGACTGCATGACCTCGCCATTCACGCGCGTCTGCAGGAGGAGGTCATCGTAGTTGAGTCCCGTCACGATCCACGGGCCTAACGGCCCGAAGGTGTCGCTGGCCTTGGCGCGGAACCATTGCAGGTCCTTCTGCTGCCAGTCCCGCTCGCTCACGTCGTTGCCGACCGTGATGCCAAAGACGTAGGACTTGGCATCCTCCTTCGAGACCTTCGACGCCTTCTTGCCGATGACAAGCACCATCTCGCCCTCGAAGTGCACGTTCTTCGCGTCGGGCGGATACACGATGTTCTCGCCATGCGCGATGATCGAGGTCGGGTACTTCGCAAAAAGGCCGGGGTACGCCGCGGCCGGACGTTCGCCGAGGTGCGACTTGTAGTTCAGGCCGACGGCGATGACCTTCGACGGCTCAACGGGAGGCAGCAGCTTGACCGCGGAGAGCTTGACCGTGCGTCCCGTGGGTCGCGGGTTGCTGAAGAGGTCGCCGCGCAGCTCGCGGATGTTCTCGCCATCGATGCTCCCCAGCGCCGGCTGTCCGTTGTTGAGGTACCGGACGTAGCGGACGGTCTGGGCGGGAAGGGTCGTGGCGGCCAGCGCCACGGCGAGGGCAACGAGGGTGCGCATGGGAAACCGTCGGGTGCGAGTCCCCGAAATGCTACCTGCTGCACCCCGGGGCGGAAGACGTGCTCACTCGCGCACGCGGCGATACAGCCAGGTGCAGAGCGCCGCCACCGGGAGCTCCACGGCCAGCAACTTCCACATGAACGGGTCGAGCGACCCTTCAATGAAGAGACCGGAGAGCCGCGACAGGCCAAAGCCGGCGAGCACGATGGCGGCGGCATACAGGCCCGCCGCATGCCATGTGGGGCGATGGGCACACCGCGCGAGGAAGAGCCCGAAGGCGAGGTCGAAGCCGCCGTACGTGGCCCGGAGGTCGGTCCGCGCCATCGCCGTGGGGAGGACAATGTCGACCGATGCCGCCCACGACACCGGGACGAGGAGGAAGCCGACGCCGATGATCACGAAGACCAGCGCGGTGATGCCTAACGTGTACCGGGGACCGGCGGGAGACATGGGATGGGACTCGGGGAGTGCGGGTGGCGGTACTGGTAGCGTCCTGGACGCGCCGCGGCTAGGTGGGCGCAGGGCTCCGGGGGCTTGCGCTGGGGGCGGTGCAAGGTCACTCATCGGGCGCCGTCTGCCGTCTGCCGTCTGCCGTCTGCCGTCTGCCGTCTGCCGTCTGCCGTCCCACCGCCTGAGTGCCTCGTGCCCTTCCATACTCCCTCCCGCTTTCCTCGCGGCTTTCGCTGCGCCAGCCGCAACGTCGGCCTCAAGCCAACCGACAAGGACCTGGCCGCCTTCGTCTCCGACGTGGATGCAGCGGCTGCGGCCGTCTTCACCCGCAACCACTTCCCGGGGGCTCCCATCATCCTCGGCCGCGAGGTGGTGCGTGGTGGCGTGCTGCGCGCGATCGTGGCGAACTCCAAGTGCTCGAACGTCGCTACGGGGGAAGAGGGGGTCGCCAACGCGCGCCGCATGGCCATTGCCGGC
Organism: Gemmatimonadota bacterium; assembly: GCA_016794735.1. Classification (GTDB taxonomy): domain Bacteria; phylum Gemmatimonadota; class Gemmatimonadetes; order Gemmatimonadales; family Gemmatimonadaceae; genus RBC101. Next base: position 3,178 of record JAEUJK010000485.1, read on the forward strand.
GCCGAGGAGTTCGGGACGTCGCCGGACCGCGTCCTGGTGAGCTCGACCGGCGTGATCGGCGTCCCGCTCCCCATCGAGAAGATCGAACAGGGGCTGCCCGGGATGTCGGCGGAACTGCAGGATGATCCGCTCGTCGGGGCCCGGGGGATCATGACCACGGACTCGCACCCCAAGACGATCTCGTGTGGCGTCGCCGGCTCCGAGGCGACAATCACCTGGGTGGCGAAGGGGGCCGGGATGATCGAGCCCAACATGGCCACCATGCTCGTCTACATCTTCACGGACGCGCGCTTCACCGCGGCCGAGCTGGACGAGATGTTGCGGGAGGCGGTGCGTGACTCGTTCAACATGTTGTCGGTCGACACGGACACGAGCACGTCGGACACCTGCGTGATCATGGCCAACGGGCTCGCCGGTCATGCGCCACGCGCGGGTTTCGCCGCCGCCCTCAAGGAAGGCTGCGTGCAGATGGCCGAGATCATCGCGCGTGATGGCGAAGGGGCGACGCGCATGCTGCGCGTGAGTGTGCGTGGTGCCCTCGACGAGGGTGAGGCCCGCTTCGTCGCCAAGGCGATCAACAACTCGCCCCTCATCAAGACGATGGTCCACGGGGCCGACCCCAACGTGGGACGCATCCTCATGGCGATCGGCAAGTGTTTCGACTGCACGATCGTTCCGGATCGCACCGACGCGTGGGTGAACGGGTTCCAGGTGGTGCAGGGCGGACGGCGCCTCGCCTTCGACGATGCCGTCGTGCGCCAGTCGCTGTCGTCCGACGAGGTCCACATCGAGGTCGCGTTAGGCGTCGGTGAGGGACAGGCCATGGCGTTCGGCTGCGACCTGACCAAGGGATACATCGAGGAGAACGCGGCCTACTACAGTTCGTGACGATTCCACGCGTTCGGGCGCGGAACGACAACGGCGAGGCACGCGCCGCACGCGGTGGGGGCAGCACGGGAGCAGGTGAACTCGACGCAGGCGATGAATAGACGCGAGACGACGATCGACTATCCGGGCGGGCAGGTGACGGCGCTCCTGGATGTGCCGGAAACCCCAACGATGGCGTACGTGCTGGCGCATGGCGCCGGCGCGGGAAAGGCGCACGCCTTCCTGGAGACGGTGGCGACCCGCCTGGTCGCCCGCGACGTGGCGGTATTGCGATACAACTTCCCGTACATGGACGCGGGCCGCAGTCGCGTGGATCCGGTGGATGTCACGACCGCCGTGGTGCAGGCCGCCGTCGCGCAGATGCAGGTGCTCGTCCCCGGCGTTCCATGTTTTGCCGGTGGCAAGTCGTTTGGCGGCCGCATGACCTCCGAGGCCCAGTCGCGGGGCCCCATGCCGGGGCTGCGTGGCCTCGCGTTCTTCGGTTTTCCGCTGCATCCGCCAGACAAGCCGGGCACCACGCGAGCCGCCCACCTCGCCAACGTGCACATCCCGATGCTCTTCCTGCAGGGTGACCGCGACGAGTTTGCGCAGCTGGACTTGCTGAATGGCGTCATCGCCACGCTCCCATCTGCGACCCTCGTCCTCGAACCGGACGGGGATCACTCGTTTGCGGTGCGCAAGAAGCTCACCGGAAAGAGCGCGAGCCAGGTGATGGATTCGTTGATCGACGCCTGGTGCAACTGGGCCGCGCGGGTAACGTCAACCGCGCCGTAGTCCCTCTCGCGAATGTCTCTTGCGCACCATCGTTGGACGCACACTTCTCCCACGCCACTTCCACGCCGACAGTAACCTGATCATGCGACGTCTCCTTGGCCTCACGCTCCTCGCCGTCGGCGCCTGCCGATCCTCCGGCATTCCCCGGTTGCCCGCCACCGTGCCGGCCGTCAGCGGCGACGCGCAGACGCTGTATACGGTGCGCTACGTCGACGTGTCGATCGGCACCGGCAAGTCGTACGCGGCCGAGAAGTGCATCTATGCGCACTACACCGGCTGGCTCACCGACGGCAAGAAGTTCGACTCGTCGCGCGACACGATGCCGAACGGCCAGCCGCGGACCCCGCTCGTCTTCCGCCAGGGCGCTCGGCAGGTGATATCCGGATGGGACGCCGGCTTCGAGGGGATGAAGGTGGGCGGCAAGCGACGCCTCTTCCTGCCGTACCAGGCTGCATACGGCGAGATCGGTCGTCCACCCACGATCCCTGCGAAGGCGATGCTGGTGTTCGACGTCGAGTTGATGGACGTCACTGATGCGCCGCCGATTCCCCAGGGCACGCCGGCCACCCAGGTGCGCTGCCGCAACTGGGACCAGCGCTAGCAGGAACTCAATCGCTGGCGCAGCCGAGACGGTGCGGCGCGCCGGAGCTGAATCAGGCGGTGGGCTGCAAGTCACAGGGAGCGGCGCGAATGCCGCTCCCTGCGCCCCACTCAGTGTGATGCGCCGTCGAGCGCCAGGCGATGCGCCTTGCGACCGCCACGGCTCGTGGCGTGCGGCGCTTCCTCGTGGTCGAGCAACAGCTGCGCATGGTCGATCGCGCGCGTCACCAGGGCCGCGGCGCCGTCGCGCAATTCCTGCGAGTGCTTCACCACGTCGATGTTGTTCTCCATGTCCTCCGCCGACCACCCGCGCGAATGCGCGATGTATGGGAACTGCGGAAAGTGACACCCGATCTCGGCGAAGAAGCCCAGCATCTGCCCGGCCACGCCCTGCACGTTGTCCTGGCCACCCGTGATGATGAAGGCTGCCACCTTGTTCCGCAGCAACACCTTGTTGGCAATCGTCACCTGGTTCTGCACGCAGTTCATGCGCTCCGCCATGCGGAAGTACAGCGCACTCGCATTGCCCCAGCGGATCGGCGTGGCGACCAGGATCACGTCGGCCCAGTGGACGAACGCCTCGTAGACCTGCTCCATCTGGTCGTTGGGGTCCATCTGCGTGATGGAGCATGGCCACGTGCAGGCATGCGCCGCCTTGGAGTAGTACCCCTCGCAGGTGCGCACGTTGAGGGCGGCGAGTCGCAGGAGGCGCGTCTCGTGGCCCAGTGACCCGGCATGCTGCAGCGCGACGTCCAGCAGGGCATCACTCGTGGAGTACCGCGGATGCTCCACGTCCATGTGGGTCGTGGAGATGCCCACTACCCGAATGGCTCCCGGGGCGCGCTCGACCTTTCGGGTGAGCGGATGCGGCGGGTGGACGCCATGCGTGCGTTTCGTGACCGGATCGCACGACACGAACAGGTGGCCACCCTCGACCTTCACGGCGTAACTCGGGACAGCATCGATCTCGTAACCCGGTTCACCGAGCCCGCTGCGACAGTGGTACTTCCAGTTGTGCCACGGACAGGTGATGTACTCGCCGTCGAGCGTGCCATCGGCGAGCGGTCCACCGGCGTGGTTGCACACGCCGGAGACCGCGCCGAACTCACCATTCACCCACGTCACCACGATGCGCGCGGCCCCCGCGCGCGCCGCAGTCAGCGGCGCACGCGTGAACGCATCGCTGGGGCCGAGGTCGAACCAGCGCGTCTCGCTCATCGGCGCTGCCTCAGCTCACCGCCTTCGTGCGCTTCAGGACGAATTCCGAGAACCACTTGTCCTGCTCGACCTCGAGGTGGAGCCGGTGCATCGGTTCGGTGATCCCGTGGCCCTCGCGCGGGTACCGCAGGAACTCCACCGTCTTGCCGAGCTTCTTGAGGAGCCGGTAGTACTCGTCGGCCTGCGGGATCGGCACGCGCAAGTCGTTCTCGCCGTGCGTGATGAGGAGCGGGGTCGTGACCTTCGCCGCGTGTTCGATGGGCGACCAGCGCTCGTAGGTCGCCTTGCTCGCGGACGGCAGCCCGCCAAAGCCGAACTCCAGCAGGTTCGGGATGTCGGTTTGCCCAAAGAAGGAATACCAGTCGGAAATGCCGGCGTGGCCGATCGCGGCCTTGAAGCGGTTGGTCTGCGTGATGGTCCAGAACGTCATGAAGCCGCCGTACGATCCGCCCATCACGGCCATCCGCGTCGAGTCCGCGACTCCCATCGCGATCACGCGATCCACCCCCTTCATGAGGTCGACGAAGTCCTTGCCGCCCCAGTCGTTGACGTTGGCGTTGCTGAAGGCGAGGGTGCGGCCCGACGAGCCACGCGGATTCCCCTGCAGCACGGCGTACCCGCGCGCGGCCCACGTCTGCGCGCTCTGGTTGAAGTTGGCGCTGAAGCGTCCGTGCGGCCCGCCGTGGACCTGGAGGATCAGCGGGACCCGCTGGCCGGGCTGGTAGTCGAGCGGATACGTCAGGATCCCCTCGATGTCCCAGTTGTCGGCGCCCTTCCACGTGAGCGGCTCGGCGCGTGCCACGCGGAAGCCGTCGAGTGCATCGTGCTGGGCGAGGATGCGCCGGGGTTGTACCCCATCGGTGCCCGTGACGTAGACGATGCCCGGCTCGGAGAGCGTGCCGCCGGTCACCACCCACTTCGAGCCGTCAGCCGTGGCGCTGAAGTTCCCGTAGACGAAGTCCTTCCCGAACGAGATCTCCTGCGGCTTTCCACCGTTGGGGGAGATCTTGTACAACTTCTGCGTCAGCCCCTCGGACGTGCTGAAGTAGACGAACTTCCCGTCGGGCGACCAGTCGATGTCGGAGACGGAGTAGTCGAGGTCCGCGGTGAGGTTGCGCGGCGTCCCGCCCTGCACGCTGATCACCTTCACGTCGGTCTGGTCCGCCGACGAGTTGCGCAGGTCACTCGAGGCGTAGGCGATCCACTGCCCGTCGGGGGAGAAACGCGGCCCGTTGTCCGGCCCGGCGTTCGTCGTGAGCTGGCGCGGCTCACCACCGTCGGTGGAGACGAGGTAGAGGTCGCTGTTGTTGCTCCAGTTGGCGTCGCGGATCGTGAGGTTGCTGCGGTTCGATGAATACGCGACCCATTTCGCGTCCGGCGAGAAGGCCGGGCCGTTGTGGTCGAACTCACCCTTCGTGAGCTGCTTCTTGGTGCGTGTGGCCAGGTCGAACATCCACACGTGCGTGTAGGTGAGCTTCTTCTCCGCGTAGTACCCGTCGTCCTTCTTCTTCACCTTCTCGTCCCATTCCTTCTTGTCGGGACGTTCCGTGGTCTCGGTGTAGACGAGTTTGGTGCCGTCGACGGAGAACTGGCCGCCCGTCGGGATGCTGTCGCCCTCCACCAGCTTCACGGCCTCGCCGCCGCCGGGGTTGATCACGTACCACGCGGTGCGCGTCTCGCGGTTCGAGGTAAACGCCACGCGGCCGTCCGGCAGGAAGCGCGGGTTGGACTCGCCGCGCGGGGAGTTGGTCAGCTGGTACGAGCGTCCGCCCTCGAGTTCGTGCAGCCAGATGTGCGAGGTCGCGGCCCAGTCCTTGGGGTCGCGATCGGTGCGCATGAACAACACGGTGCGCCCGTCGGGTGAGATCTGGTAGCCGCCGTAGGTCGGGCGCGCGAGCATGTCGCGCAGGTTGATGAGCTTGGGCGCCTGGGCCGACAGCGATCCGGCGAGGGCGAGGGTCGCGAAGCCAAAGAGACGAACGCGCATGGTTGAACCCGCAGGGTCAGGGAAGTCCGGCGAACCTGTAGCCCGGGTCGGCGAGGCGCAACGCCGAGCGACCTCGAGAGCAGCGGTCGGGCGGCCGAGCGAGCCCCCCACCGGTTGACACATCACATAACACCGTTAAGTTCAGCGCCATGTCTCCCATGAGGCGGAAGGTTCGAGCCCCTGGACGGGTCGCCAAGACGCCGTCGTCGTCCCGGCTCCGGCGGGATCGCGAGAAGGCGGCGACGCGCGCGCTGATCCTCGAGGCCGCACGCGAACTCTTCACGCGCGAAGGGTACGCGGAAACCTCCATGCGGCGACTCGCCGACGCCATCGGCTACACCGCGACGGCGATCTACCACCACTTCAAGGACAAGGACGCGCTCCTCAACGAGCTCTGCCTGAACGACTTCCGCGCACTCGGCGAGGCACTGCGTCACATGCAGCAGGTGCCGGATCCCATCGCCCGCATCCGAGCCATGGGAGTGAACTACGTACGCTTCGCCATGGAGCACCCCCAGCAGTTTCGATTCATGTTCTTCGTCGAGCGCCCAATCCCGGGGCCCGATGAGGTGAAGATGGATCCTGCCGAGGATGGGTACCTGTTCCTCATGGCAGCCGTCACCGAGGCGCTCGCGGCCGGGCGCTTCAAGCCGGAGTACCAGGACCCCGAGCAGCTCTCCCAGATCATGTGGGCCACGGTGCATGGTGTTGCCAGCATTCACCTCTCCAAGGGGAAGCAGGATCACCCGTGGATCGATCTCCGCGATCCCATCGAAACGGCCCGGGTCGCCTGTGACACCGTCCTCCGCGGCCTCCTGCGAAACCCGGATTGACCTACCCGCGTATTTTTTTGTCGATTCACCTAACGCTGTTACATCCTCTATCGATGTTCACACCTGACCGGCGGCGCGTTGCCGGACCGATGCGCCCACTCATTCTGGCCCTCGCCATCCAGCTGGTTCCCTTTGCGGCGTCGGCTCAGGGCGCACTCGACTCGATCGCGCGCATCGCGATCGATCGGAACCTCGGGCTGCGCCAGGGACGCGAGTCGGAGGCGCAGGGACAACTCGCGATACGCCAGGCGCGCGGGCTCTTCCTCCCTTCGGTTGGCGTCGACGCGCGGTATTCCGAGCTCAGTGGGGCGATCAACATCGGCGACGCCGTCAACCCGGCGTACGCGGCGCTCAACCAGCTCCTCGGTCGCGACGTCTTCCCGACCAACATCAGCCAGACCCTCCCGTTCAAGCAGGAGACGCGCCTCCGCACGACTGTGCCGCTGTTCAATGGCGCCCTCCTCGCGAACCTCGATGCCGCGCGCGCCATGGCAGACCTGCGTGGCGCCGAACGCGCCGCGGCGGTGCGCAAGCTCGACGCCAGCGCGCGGATCGCCTACCTCGATCACGCCCGCGCACGCCGTGCGGTGGACGTGCTCGAGGCGGCGCTCCAGGTGCTTCAGGAGAACGAACGCGTGGCCGCGCGCATGCTGGCCGCCGGCGCCGTCACCGGGGATGTGGTCTTTCGCGCGCGGGCCGCGGTCGCTGATGGCGAGCAACAACTCGCCGAAGCTGTCCAACTGCGTCATGCATCGCTCGGTGCCCTGAACCTCCTCCTCGACCAGGACCTGGCGACCCCGGTCCCGGACCTCGTGGATTCACTGCTCCCCGCCGCGGCACCCGTCACGCGCGACGAAGCGCTGGCGAATGCGCGGCGCCGGGAGGAGTTCGAGCAGGTAGACGCTGGCACCGCCGCCGCTCGCGCCCAGGGGCGTGCCGCCTCGAGTGCCTTCCTCCCGAACGTCGCACTCGCCGCCGATGTCGGCGTCCAGGGGGCCAACTATGCCTTCAACAGCAAGCACGACGTCGCCGTGGCCAGCCTCGTATTGAGCTGGAACCTCTTCAACGGTGGGCAGGATGCGCGGCGCCGCGAGATCGCGGCCTCCGCCGAGCGTGCGTTGACGTACCGCACCTCGGAGCTGCGACGCGCGATTGCCCTGGATGTCGGGACGGCGCACGACGCGATCGGCGTGGCCCAACGGGCGCTTGCCGCCGCGACCGCGCGGGTGGACGCGGCACGACGCGCCTTCCAGATGGTGGACCGCCGCTTTGCCGAAGGACTCGCCGCACACCTCGAATGGTCCGACGCGCGCACGCAACTCACCGCCGCCGAACTCAACCTCGTCCTCAGCCGCTACGCTCTCGCCGCGCGCGTGGTGGATCTCGAACGCGCTGCCGCCCTGCGGCGCCTCCCCAATTGAACGCTCCGCACGAGAAACCCATGACTGCCCAGAAACTCTTCTCCGCCCTCCTGCTGCTGCCCCTCGGCGTCGCCTGTGGAAAGCCTGCCGAAGGCGCCTCCAATCCTGCGGCGACCGCGACGCCGGTGCGCCTCGCCCCGGTGACGACCGCCAGCGACAGTGCCGTCGTCACGGCGATCGGCACCTATGGAGCACGTGACGAGGTCACGCTCGCCTTCAAGGTGGGCGGGATCGTTGCGCGCGTGCTCGTGGATGCCGGGACGTCGGTCCGGCGCGGGCAGGTGCTGGCGGTGCTGGACCAGCGCGAAATCGACGCGATGCTCGCCAAGGCCAACATCGCGGTCGAGAAGGCGCGTCGAGATGCGGCACGCGTCGAACGACTCTTCCGTGATTCGGTCGCCACGATCGCCCAGTGGCAGGATGCGCAAACGGCGCGTGATGTCGCCGAGGCGGACTTGAGTGCCCTGAAGGTCAATCATGAGCATGCGACGATCGTGGCGCCGTCGGACGGCATCGTGTTGCGCCGGCATGCCAACCCCGGACAGCTGGTGGGACCGGGCACGAGTGTGCTCGATCTGGCGTCGCGCGGGCGTGGCCATGTATTGCGTGCGGGGCTTCCGGATCGCGACGCCGTGCGTGTGCGCGTGGGAGCCACGGCCAGCGCCACGTTCGATGCGTTACCGGGGCGCACGTTCCGTGGTCGCGTGGTGCAAGTCGGCGCCGATGCCGATCCGCGCACCGGCACCTGGGAGGTGCAGGTCCAGCTGAATGA
>JAEUJK010000499.1 GCA_016794735.1 Gemmatimonadota bacterium
CGATGCCGTGCCCCTCAATGCCCTCGAGGGGTTCGTGCGGCAGGTGATCGGCTGGCGCGAGTTTGTCCGCCTGGTCTACCTCACCCGGGGGCGCCGGCAACGGAGCGCCAACTTCTGGGGGCACACGTTTCCCATGCCGGCGGCGTTTTATGACGGGACCACGGGCCTCGATCCCGTGGACCATGTGATCCGCCAGGTATTGTCGACCGGGTACTGCCACCACATCGAGCGCTTGATGATCCTCGGCAACATCATGCTGCTCTGCGAGATCCACCCGACGGCGGTCTACCAGTGGTTCATGGAGCTGTTCGTCGACGCCTACGACTGGGTGATGGTGCCGAACGTGTACGGGATGAGCCAGTTCGCGGACGGCGGCGGGATGACCACCAAGCCGTACTTGAGCGGCTCGAACTACATCCTCAAGATGAGCGACTTTCCGCGGGGCGCGTGGTGCGCGACGTGGGATGCCCTCTACTGGCGCTTCATCGATCGCCACGCGGAGGTGTTCGCGTCGAATCCCCGGATGGCGGTGATGGTGCAGATGGCCCGCAAGCTCGGGCCGCGCCTGGCGGAGCACCACGAACGCGCCGAACGTTTCCTCGCGCGCCTGCACGGGGCTCGTTAGGTGCCCCGGGGCGTGCGCAAGTCCCAGTTACCCGAGAAGGCCTGCGCGTCGTGCGGGCGCCCGTTCACCTGGCGCCGCAAGTGGGCCCGTGACTGGGAGGCGGTGAAGTACTGCTCGGACCGCTGCCGGACGAAGGGTCCGGCGGCGGTCACCTCACACGCTCAGCGCCGCGACAGCTCCTCGTAGACCGCGCGGACGAAACGTTCGTGGCCACCCGGCCAGTCCTTCTCGTACGCCGCCGTGAGCTTGAGCGCGAGCACCTGCTCGATCGTCTTGCCGGCGCGCACCTCCTGCTGGATGCGCTCGCGCGCGGCGTAGATCGCGTCGCGCCAGGCCTTGAGGCGGTTGCGATCGGTCACCTGCCCGTGCCCCGGAATGATCTTCGTCTGGGCATTGCTCAGCGCGTATGCCTTGTCCGCTGCACCGATGATGCCGTGCACGGATCCACCACTCGACAGGTCGATGAACGGCAACCCCGTGTTGTTGAACGCATCACCCATGTGGATGGCATTCGCCTTCACGAAGTGGATGATCGCGTCGCCATCCGTGTGGGCCGGCGGCACGTGCGTCACCACCATGGAGTCACCGTTGATATGGAAGGTGACGCCGTCGTTGAACGTCACCACCGGGAGCGCCGCCTTCGGCGAAGGCGGCTCGCGGCGGTTCATCGCCGCCATGAACTGCTCCGTCGACATGCGCTTGCGCACGTTGTCGTGGGCAACGATCATCGCGCCGGACTTGCCAAAGTTCTCGTTGCCGCCGGTGTGGTCGAAGTGCCAGTGCGTGTTCACCACGAATTTCACCGGCTTGTCCGAGAGCGTGCGGATCGCCGCCACGATCTTCGGCGTGAGCGGGGCGAACTGGTCGTCGATGATGAAGACCGCGTCGTCACCCACCGAGACGCCGATGTTGCCGCCGGCGCCAAAGAGCACGTGAAGCCCCTTGGCGAGTTCCACGGGACGCACCTGGACGGTGTCGTAGTTGGTCTGCGCCGCGAGGGCGAGCGGGAAGGCAGCGACGAGCAGGGCAACGAGGCGCATGGGCAAACCCGGATGGCAGTCGGGCGGAAAGCTAGCGGCCATCGTCGGCAGCGTC
>JAEUJK010000500.1 GCA_016794735.1 Gemmatimonadota bacterium
GAACCGTCCCGGCCGTTCGCGGCCGCGGGCCGTGCATTCCTTGCCCTGGCCGCGTGGGACCAGGCGCCCGACGACCCTATCTATTGACATGGACCGACGCGAGTTTCTTGCCGTGACCACGGCCTCCCTGGGCGCCACCACCCACGGCGCATCGTTGACCGATGCGGCCTTTCCCGCGCCGGCCATCGTCGAGCAGCAGCCCGCCGTTGTGGTGATCGGCGCCGGGGCGTTTGGTGTGTGGACCGCGCTGTATCTGCGCGAGCAGGGGCATCAGGTGACCCTGGTGGACGCGTACGGCCCCGGCAGTTCGCGCGCGACGTCCGGCGACGAGACGCGCCAGTTGCGCGTCGGTTATGGCGATCGCGAGCTGTATGCCCGCATGGCACAACGTGCGATGGGAGCGTGGCAGGAGCGGGAACGGGAGTTCGGTGTTCCGCTGATCGTCCCCACCGGCCGACTGGAACTCGCGTCTGACTGGTCGCCATCACTTCGGGCGACGCAGTCGATGCTGACGCGGCTCGGTGTCGCCACCGAGGCGCTGACCCCGGAGGATCTCCGTCGCCGGTATCCGCAGATGTCGTTCGACGGTGTCGGCGTCGGGTTGCTGGAGCCGGGGGCCGCAGTCGTGCGTGCGAAGAACGCCATCATCGCGGCCGGCCAGGCGTTCGTGCGCAAGGGCGGCACCCTGGCGGTACAACGCGCGCGGCCGGGTCGTTCGACAGGGCGCCAACTCGTGGACGTTGAGCTGGAGGGCGGGACGCGGATTGCCGGTGCGCGATTTGTCTTTGCGTGCGGGCCGTGGTTGCCGAGGCTCTTCCCGGAGCTGCTCGGCGACCGGATCAAGGTGCCCGGGCGCGAGGTGTTCTACTTTGGCGTCCCGTCGGGCGACACGCGGTTCATGCCGCCCGCGATGCCAAACTATTCGGAGTCGGGCTACTACGGCTTTCCGTCCATCGACGGACGTGGCGTGAAGGTGTGCCCCACGACGGGGCCGGTCACCTTCGCCCCCGACACGGACGAGCGCGTGGTGACTGCGCACGAGGTGCGGCGGGCCCGGGCGTACCTGGCGAAGCGTTTTCCGGCGCTCGCTGGCCAGCCGATCACCGAGACGCGGGTGTGCCAGCTGGAGAACACGGTGGACGAACACTTCATCGTCGACCGCCACCCGGCGTGGGACAACGTGCTGATCGCGGGCGGTGGCAGCGGCCACGCGTTCAAGCATGGGCCGGTGCTGGGCGAATATGTGGGACGCCGTGCCGTGGGGGCGTCCACCGACCCGGCGTTCGACCAGATGGTGCGATTGGCGCGTTAGGCGCGCTCGGCGCCGCGTGACCGGCGCAGGGCGCGGAGGGCCGCGATCCCCTCGTCGCGCCAGGTGACCCGCGACGTGATGCCATTCACGGGGAGTGTGGCGCGCATCGCGTCGTGCAGGGCGCGCACGAGTTCGTCGGTCACCACCGGTTCGGCCCCACGCTCGCGCGCCGCGTCGTTGAACATGAAGCCGTACCGCGCTAGGTAGTCGGCAATGCCGCCGGGGGCGTTGAGGTCCACCCCTTCCATGGGACCGAGGAAGGCCCAACGCAGGCCGAAGCCGTCGCGGATGAGGGCGTCGACGTCGGTTGGCGACATGAGGCCATCGCGAATGACGGCGAAC
>JAEUJK010000583.1 GCA_016794735.1 Gemmatimonadota bacterium
AGGGCACCCGTCGTGACACCCTGGGCAGACGCCACGCCTGCCCCCGTGACCGAGGCGATCATCGCCGCCGCGATCACTAGGAATCGACGAAACTGGTTCATATGTGGTGGCTGAAAAGGAATGGTGCCCCACGCGCACACGAGGTCTCGGGGCGGGCATCTGGGGCGCCGGAAAGCTGCCGCTCCGTGACAGGGGGGTCAAGCACTGTAACGCCCCGTGTCAGGGGGCAAACCTAGGGGCAGAGACCCGCCGAACACCCGCGCCTTGCGTCAAGGCGCGGTCACAAATTCGCGTGGACCCTATTTCCGCTCGACGAACACCTTGTACACGGGGATGCCGAGCAGGAGGACACCGAAGATCCCGACCGTCCACAACCGGGTCCCGGGGTCGAGCAGCCCGTTCACGAGCAGGTAACCCACCGCCGCAATGAACACCGCGGGGACCACCGGATATCCCGGTGTGCGGAACTTGGGCGTGTATCCCGGCCGACGCCGCAGGACGTACACCACCGACACCCCAAGCGCGTAAAACGGAAGCATCGCATACACGAAGGCATCCGCGAGCTTCTCGAAGTTCAGGAACAGCACGAACACCATCCCCAGCACCGCCACCAGCGAGATCGCGCCATACGGGGTCTGGAACCGCGGGTGCACCCGCGAGATGAACCGCGGGAGCATGCCATCGTCCGACGCCGCGAACAGGATGCGCGGACTCGTCAGCAATACGGCGTTCAGCGTCCCAAAGGTGGATGCCATCACCGTGAAGGCCACGAACTTCACGCCGCCATCGCCCATCAGTCGCTGCGCGACATCCGCCGCGACGAGCTTGGAGGCCCGCATTTCCCCGATGGGGAGCACCGCGAGGTACGCGACGTTCGCGAGGCAGAACACGGCGATGATCGCCAGCGTGCCGTAGATCAGCGCACGCGGCATGTTGCGCTCCGGGTCCTTCACTTCGCCCGCGACGTACGACAAGTCCATCCACCCGTCGTAGGCCCACAGCAGCGAGACGAGTGCCGCGCCGTAGGCCGTGAGGGGGATCGCCTCCTGCGGCATGAGCGGGGTGAAGTTCCCCCCGGTGCGGCCAATCCCCAGCGTGAGCGCGAGCAGGATGATGACGCCAAGGCCACCCGTCTTGAGGATCGTGGTGACGTTCACCACGGCCGACCCCATGCGCACGCCGACGATGTTGAACGTCGCCGTCAGCGCGATGGCGACCGCGGCGGTGTAGTGCGCGTAGTCTTTATATGGCTCCACCGTCGGGTCGTAACCGAGGAACCGCAGGAAGTACTCCGCGAAGGTGATCGAGATCGCGCCTAACGCGGCCGCACGCACCACGGTCAGCTGCGCCCACCCGAAGAGGAACGCCGGGAGGCGGCCCCACCCTTCCTTGAGGAACGCGTAGATCCCGCCCGTTTTCGGCACCTCGCTGGCCACCTCGGCGAGCGTCAGGGCGCCACACAGCGAGATGAGGCCACCGACCACCCACAGCGTGAGGAGCGGGGCCGGGCCCGGGATGCGGTCCGCGATCCCGGCGGGACTGCGGAAGATGCCGGACCCGATGGCCGATCCGACGACCACGGCAATGGCGCTCCACAGGCCCAGCCGGCGGGGCAGTTCGTTGGGCGAC
>JAEUJK010000518.1 GCA_016794735.1 Gemmatimonadota bacterium
TGGTTCGCCCGGCAACCGAACGTGTGCAGGTAGACCTTCATGTCGCCCTCCCGCGCTGCCTCAGGGGCGAACCGTCACTCCAACGCTCAATTGCCAGGCGCGTTCGGCCACCTGCGACGTCGCCTCGCGCGTGACGCGGAGTCCCGCGATGTCGAGGCTCGAACGTCCGCGTGCGACGGGAACCGACATGCCGGCACTCAGGAGTCGCTCGTCCACACCGGCCCCACCCGCGGCGAACGGCAACTCGCGCGTGCGATAGCCGACGCTGTAGCTCCAGTCGGTGATGCGCCGGGCGCGCGTGCTGAAGAACTCGGCCCCGGCACCGTATTCCCACGCGTCACGCGCCTGGGCCTGCGCACTGCCCAGGCCATTGAGCCGGGACCAGGTGGCACGATCGGCGCTCGCCATCAGCGAGACGCCCGGGATGGCGTCGAAACGGGCGGCCACACCCATGCGGTTCGGCACCGACGCTTCGGTCTTGAGCGTGTCTTCCACGCGCAGGCTGATTCCCGCGCCCTGCCGGGCCGAGCCGGCGAGCGAGAACCAACTTACCGGTTGCAGCACGATCCCTGCCGAAACCCCGCTCCCGGAGTAGGCCAGCGTGAGCGAACGATTCAGCGTGCCGTACCGCAGCGAGTCGTCGAACTCGCGCCGCAGGTTCAGGCGGTTCTCGCCGGTGAAGACGTGTGCGGCGAGCCCCAACGACACCTTGCCGCTCGGATGCTGCCACCCGTAGGTGAGCCGCGTCTCGTTGATGGCCCCGGACGACCGGTTGGTCTCCGTGAACAGGACGCTGTCCGGCCCGAGGCGCTGCCCCGAGCGAATCCGCGTGGCCCAGGTGCGATCGAGCAGGGAGTGCGTCGAGATCCCGATGGCCATCGTCTGCTTCACCGGGAAGATGAGCCCGAACGTGGCAAACCGGGGCACCACAGTGTTGTCCGTGGCGGACGACGACTCCACCTGCCGGAACTCGGGGTCGTACTGGAAGTACAGCCCCATGCGAAGCCCCTGCACCACCGCAGCCGGGTTGCGGGCGGACCGCGGGTCGAACTCGCCGGCCGACCCACCGAGGGCCAGCGCGCGCGCACTGAGCCCGCCTAACGGGTACCCGAACCCCTGGCCGCTCAGGGTGCCCTGGGCCGTGGCGGACGTCGCCGCGACAAGGCCGAGCACCAGCAATCGAATCATGGGCCTCATGGGATGCCGAAGCTCGTGCGGAGGGAGTATGAGACCCGCAACTTCGGCCGGAGGGCCAACGGGGCTTCGAGCGAGTAGAAATGGGCGTCGAACGCACTCAACCCTTCGGCGTTGCTGCGGATGACGAGCGCCCGCTGCTGCTTGAAGGGGTTGTTCTCCGTGGTCCACTGCCGCAGCGCTGCAGCGACCTCGATGTTGCGCACGCCGGAATCGCCGGGGGCCACGCGCACCGTGTCCACGGGGAACGAGGACAGCAGGCTCGCGGCGCGCGCGAAGTCCTTCACCTCCTCACCCGCCGTCACCACCTGGGGCAGCACCAGCACGCTGTCCCGCGGATCGAGGAACCGGTTGGGGACCTGCGTCAGGAGCAGCGTCGCGCGAAGCACCGTCGACGAGTCGAGGATCTTCTGCGGTACGTCGAAGCGCAGGAAGCTGCGCCGGATGGGAAGCCCACCGATCGACAGGACGTTGGCTGGCGGCGGCGGCGCCCCACGGGCGATCACGAGGTAGTCCACGAGATCGTCGCGGAGGACATCGTTGTTCGTCGGCGTCATCGAACGCGGCGTCACGCTGAGTGCCTTGATCGCCGTGTCCGAGGGCACGGGGTCGAAGAACAACGCCGCCGACAGCGCGTCGTTGGCCGAACCCACGCTCAACGCGGCGCGTCCCTTCGAGGTCGCGCGCAGCCCCACGCGCAGGCGACCGCTTCCGGTGACCTTGGCCAGCAACTTCGCGTTGGTCAGGAAGACCTTCATCGAGTCGCGCACCTGCGCCGTGTCGAACACGCTGCCGCCAATCAGGCGGTCCGGCCGGAACAGCGCGAGGATCGCGGCCGACGACGTGTCGTTCGCCGTCGTGTCGACATCGTAGACCTCGATGCGCACGGAGTCACTGACGCGACTGTCCGAGGTATTCAAGCGGAGCAGCAGGTACGCGCTGTCGACCGCCGTTATCGCCGAGTCGCCGCCGTTGCGCGTGATGCGCGTCGGGAGCGAGTCGAACCGCACGACGACCCGCGTATCCAGGGTGTCGCCACGTGCCGCGAGCAGCAGCGCCGACTCGGCGCCGATCGTGGTGACCTCGTTGATCACCGTGTCGAACGTCACGGCGTCGAGCACCGTGTCGCGCACGACCACCTGCGTACCAGGGCACAGCGACGGGCAGGCGGCACCGCCCACCAGGTCCTCACTGCACGCGACAAACGCCGCCGTCATGGCGGCGCCCAACGCGAGCCGACGAAGCCCTCGCAGCTCAGGCCAACCGAGTATTGCGTCCTTCCACATCGTAGCTATCCACAATGGCCATGATGACGGCGTCCACCGGCCGGTCCTTGGTGACACTCGTCAGGCGCGCGGAACTTCCGCTCGCATACAAGACAACTTCGCCCATCCCTGCCCCTACGCTATCCACGGCAACCACATACCCGCCTTCCTTCTCCAGCCCGGTCGTGAGGTTGTCCACGATCAGGAGCTTCAGGGCATCGAGCGACGGATCCTTGCGGGTCGCCACGACGGTGCCCACCACGCGTCCCATCTTCATCGGTGGGCCAGGCTTTCGGGGGTGAACGGCGCCGGCAGCAGGTTCCCCAGCCGCCACGCCGCGCGCTTGCCATCCACGGTCACACTGATCACTTCGAGGTCGGGCGCAAACTCCACCA
>JAEUJK010000519.1 GCA_016794735.1 Gemmatimonadota bacterium
CGGCGTGCCGTACCCGTCCAGGTAATGGTAGTAGCGGAACTCCGGCGACTCGCCGATGTCGTTGAGCACCGCACCCAGGATGCGGATCGGCATGCGGTCGACGGTGTTGAGCTTCTGCTGCGCCAGCCGGCGATCGGTCTCCCCCGCACGCAGGACGAGCAACATCGACCCGGTCGCGCTTCCCATCGCGTAGGCGTCGATCCCCGCGCCCAGCGGCGCGCAGTCCACCACGATCGCGTCGAACTGCGAGCGCAGTTCGCGCAGCATCATGGCGGTCCGCTGCGAGGCGAGCAGTTCGGGTCCCTGGCGTCGGCGCGTACCGCACGGAATCAGCGACAGGTTCACGTGCAGGTCGGTCGCCTTGATGACTTCGCCGAGCGTTGCTTCGCCGGCGAGGTAATCGAGAAGTCCCGGCGTCTGCGTGGCCGGCGGGCAGGACTCGTGCAGCTGGCCGCGACGGATGTCCCCGTCGATGAGCAGCGTGCGGTAGCCGCCTTCGGCCAACGCGTTGGCGAGGTTGATCGAGATCGTGGACTTGCCGTCCCCGGGGCCCGGGCTGCTGATCGTGAGCTGCACCGGCGTCCCCGCGGGGAAGGCCGAGCGGACGGACAGCGCGAGGGAGCGGAACGACTCGACCATCTGCGACGCCTGCTCCAGCCGCTGGCGCTGGCTGCGCGGGGCGGTGTAGCTGGGGACGGCACCGACGATGTCGAGGCCGAGTTCGTCCACGGCCTGTTCCGGGTAGCGGAAGCGGCCGTCCAGGCGGTCGAGCAGGATTGCCACGGCGATGCCCGCGCCTAACGACGCGACGATCGCCGCGCCGATCAGCATGAGGCTCGTGTCGCTGGTGGGCCGGCGCGGCGCGATCGCGGTGTCGAGGATCGCGATGTCCGGCATCACCGTCTTCTCGGAGAGGCGGGCGTTGACCGCGCGGCTCTGCAGGTCCTGGAAGATCGTGGTGGCCACCGCGACGTTCCGCTGGCGGCGCTGTTCCTCGATCGTGCGCTGCGGGATCTTCTTGAGTTCGCCCGACTGGCGGTCGATGCGGCGATTGAGTTCTGCCTCACGCTCGCGGAACTCCGTCAACAGGCGCTGGGCGATGGCCGGCAGGACCTGCGTTTCGTACACGTCGATCGCCTTCTGCTTTTCCTTCACCGCCCCGTGCTCGGGCGTGTAGGTCACCAGCAACGCCTCGCGTGATGCGACCAGCGTGCTCAGGGTCAGCAGCTCCTTGGCGAGTTCGCTCCCGGTGGAGCCGCTGGCCAGGATGCTCGGCGCACCGCGCAACGCCTCGGCGGAGAGGCGGCCGCCACGGCTGCTCCCCTCGTTCACGATGCGTTCCAGCTGCTGGCGGTCCGAACGCGCCTGCTCGAGGGCGGTGCGATCGGAGAAGAAGGCGGTCATCGTCGGGTTGGTCGCGATCGAGACCCCTGGCGAGATGGCGACATTGTCGTTCGGCTCGGTGATCGTGTTGATCTTGAAGCTCTCGAGCGAGTTTTCCGCCGACGCGAGGGCGTCGGATGCGTTGCGCAGCTGCTCGTCGACCGTGTTGGCCACCTCCATGAGGTTGACCTTCTTCAGTCGCGTGGCCTCGTTCTCGAAGCGCCGGATCACGGCGTTCAGGGTCTGCGAGGTCAACACCGAGTGCTCGCCCCGGAGGGCCAGGCGCATGAGGTTCGAGTTGGGCGGGAGGCCGATGACCAGCTCACGCTGCAACTCCACCGCCGCTTCGCGCGGGGTGATCACCTCGAAATCGAATTCGTCGGCGCGGCGGAATGCGCCGCGGGGCGGCTGCCAGCGGAACCCGACCGAACGACCGATCGAATCGCCCACGGCACCGGTCTCGACGACCTTCTCCTTCTCGCCACGCTGCTCGGCGAGTTGGATCAACTGGTACTTGGACTTGTTGGCGTTGAGCTTGACGCGATAGAGCCCCGGCGTGAGGGTGTCCGTCGGCATGAGCTGACGGAACATCAACGAGTCACGCTCGTTCTTGGGCGTCACATACAGCGCCAGCTGGCTGACGACGGGATCGAGGATGATGAAGCTGCGAACCAGGTCGGTCCACCCGTTGTCGCTCTGGATCAGGCCGGGGGCCTGCACCGGGCCGTTGCGCGAGGCGTTCTCGGCGATCCAGATCGTCGCGTCGACCGCGTACTTCGGCTTGACGAATCGGGTGAGGGCGACGCCGGTGGCACTGCCCACCACGAAGATCGCGAGGATCAACCAGCGATAACGCTTGATCGCGGCCATCGTGCGCGCGACCAACTGCTGAAGCCCGGCACCACCCCGGTCTGGCGGAGCCTGCTGGCCGCCCCAGTCCTGCGTGTTGAAGTCCAGTCCAGGGGATTGGAAGGACCCGCCTGAAGACGGCACCACACTGTTCGCCATTTATTGCCTCATCGACTCCGGAATGGAAGTCACTAACTCCACGATAATAGGGACGATGGAATGCAAGAAACGGCGCACATTCGTCCGATTGACCGGGGGCCGGCCCTCTGGGCCCCTCCGGGTCCGCCGCCCCGCCGGCCTCGTCCGCAGCTCCACAGGCCGAGCTCGGCTCGCCCCGTCGTTGACAGATGAGCCCGCATTAATAATAGTTGCTGTTTCAGGGTGACGACAGCCGAGTGTTGGCAGCCTGCATCGCTGTTGCTTGACCTCTGCACGGCTCAGTCGTATTTGAGAGTGCAGGTCTGAGTCGGCACGTGGTGTTGGTTTCCCGATACACTGTTGCAACAGCGGGGCACCTCGTGGCGCCAGACCCTCCTTTCCCAGATTGAGGACGTCCCATTGAGCGTAACTGACGTGACCGAACCCACCCGTTCAGCTGCTGACGCGGAAGACGGCCGTGACCCGCTGTCCATCGCGCCAGACGTCAAGGCGAGTCTCAGCATCCTGATCGTCGACGATGACCGCACCCTGCGCGAGGGATGCGCGTCGGTCCTCCAGATGGACGGGTTCAACGTCGCCACCCTCGGGCGTGGCGACGAAGCGGTCGACATGGTCAAGAAGCGGCGATTCGACATCGTCCTCGTTGACCTGTACATGACGCCGGTCTCGGGGATGGACATCCTCAAGGCCACCCTGGACGCCAGCAAGGAAACGATCGTGGTGGTGATGACGGGGAACCCCTCGGTCACGACCAGCATCGAGGCGCTCCGTGCCGGCGCCTGGGACTACCTCCCCAAGCCGTTCTCCGCCACGCACCTGCAGGTGCTCGTTGGTCGCGCGTCACACGCGGTGATGGTCGCGCGCGAAACCCGCGACCTGCGCGTGCAGCTGCTCAAGCAAAGCGGGAACAGCGACAAGCTCACGCTCCTCGGCGTGTCCCCGGCGTTTCGCAAGGCGGTGGACCTGGCCCGCAAGGTGGCGAGCACCGATGCGTCCGTGATGATCATGGGCGAGAGCGGCACCGGGAAGGAAGTCATCTCGCAGTTCATTCACATGCACAGCCGCCGCGCGTCGCGGCAGCTGGTGCCCATCAACTGCGCGGCCCTCCCCGAGGGCTTGCTCGAGTCGGAGTTGTTCGGCCATCGCAAGGGTGCGTTCACCGGCGCGGACCGCGACAAGCCCGGCCTGCTGGAGATCGCAAACGGGGGCACGTTGTTCCTCGACGAGCTCACCGAGATGTCGCTGCCGCTGCAGGCCAAGCTGCTGCGCGTCATCCAGGATGGCGTCGTGCGTCGCGTGGGTAGCGAGAAGGAGGACGCGGTCGTCGACGTGCGCTTCATTTCGGCAACCAACCGCGTGCCGCAGGAGTGCGTGGCCAAGGGAACGTTGCGTGAGGACCTGCTGTACCGCCTGCGCGTCGTGCCGATCCACCTGCCGCCGCTGCGCAAGCGCCTCGAGGACATTCCGCTCCTGGCGAACCACTTCCTCACGCACTACTGGGAGCGTCACCGCGGGACCGGCGAGCCGGCGCCCCGCCTGTCCGAAAGCGCGATCGAGTTCCTGCGTTCGCGGCCGTGGCGCGGCAACGTGCGCGAGCTGCAGAACGTGATCGAGCAGATGGCAGTGCTCACCGAGCCCGGCCACCTCGTGGAGCCGGACGACGTCCCCATCTATGAGGATGGGGTGGAGGAGCCGGCGGCCCCTGGCTTCCCGATGCAGGTGATGACCGATCCGTTCCACGTGGCCAAGGACAAGCTCATCGCCCACTTCGAGAAGGAGTACCTCTCCCAGCTCGTGACGCGGGCGGGCTCGAACATGTCGCGCGCCGCGCGGCTGGCGAACATTGACCGCACGACCCTGTACCGGCTCATGGAAAAGCATGGGTTCCGGCGCGAGGACGGCGGAATGCCGCTCGAGGAGTGACCGAGCGCGCGTCGGGCAAGCGCCGTGCGCGGGCGCGTACGCCCCGCGCGGCGTCGGCCCGTGAGGAATTCCCGCTGCAGGCACTCAGGGTCGTGGTGGCCGAGGTCACCGCGACGTGGCCGCGCGCGGAGGCGTCGCGGCTGACCACCCTCGACCTGACGCACGCCGCGGACATCCTGCTCGGTGCGGTCCAGGCCGCGCATCAGGGCGAGCCGGTCTCGCTGGCGGGCATTCCGCCGTTTGTCCCGGCGCGTCGCATGCTCGACGCCATCCGCCAGGCGTGGTTGCTGGGCGAACACTCCGAAGGGGTGCCGCCGCCGGTGGTGGTGGCCACGCTGCGCGCGATGGACCTGGTGATGCGCGCGCTGGATGCGGATGCGACGCACCGCTTTGTCTCGCGCCTCGGGTCGCTCGATGCCCAGCAACTCGTCGTCGAGATGGCGCACGACATGCGCTCGCCCCTCGGCTCGATCCTCATCCTCGCCGAGCGGCTCCGGAGCGGCCCGGGGGGCGTCCTGCCACCCATCCAGCAGCGCCAGGTCGGGTTGATCTACTCCGCAGCGTTCGGGCTGAGCACCCTGGCGGGCGACGTGATCGAACTCGCGCGCGGTGGCTCGAGCCTGCTCGACGTGCAGCCGATCCCGTTTTCGGTGTCCGGGGTGTTGCAGTCCATCGTCGACATGTTGCGGCCGATGGCGGAGGAGAAGCACCTCGGACTCCGGTGGGAGGGACCGCGCCACAACGTGCGCTGCGGGCATCCCGCAGCGCTCAACCGGGTGCTGCTCAACCTCGCGACGAACGCCATCAAGTTCACGAACGTCGGCGAGGTGGTGATCCACACCGCGGAGCCCACGCCGGACTCGATGGTCTTCTCGGTGCGCGACACCGGCCGCGGGATTCCGCCCTCGGTGATGCAGCACCTGTTCGAGGCGTTTCGCCAGCGACAGACCCCCGGGGAGTACGCCTTCTCCAGCGCGGGGTTGGGGCTGTCGATCTGCCAGAAGCTGGTGCGTGCGATGGGCGGCGAGTTGCGGGTGGAGACGGCACTCGAGCAGGGGACGACGTTCTCGTTCGAGTTGGTGCTCCCTGTGAGCGGCGCGTCAGGTACCTCACCACATTCCGAGCCGATGTTCGGTTAAGTCAGGTCGCCCCTTTACCGGGGCGTTCCCGATTCGCAGGTTTGGTGGGCTCACCCTTACGCGGAGCAGGCCATGTCGAGTCGTCGCGGTTTCGTGTCCCAGATGATGCGCGCTGGCGTGGCATTGCCAGCGTTCCGGCCGGATGCCTTTTCCCACCTGTTTCGCGCGAGCGAGATGGCGGGATCGCGGGCTCCGGTCGACGCCGCGACGGACGAGGACTACTGGGCCCAGATCCAGCGCGCCTTCGACGACGACCGCACGTACATCAACTTGAACAACGGCGGGGTGAGCCCGACGCCGACCCACGTGCTGGAGTCGATGTTCAAGGACCTCAAGTGGTCCAACCAGATCCCGGTGTTCTCGATGTGGCAGGACCTCGAGCCCAAGGTCGAGAGTGTGCGTCGCGACCTCGCGAAGATGTTCGGGTGCGACGTGGAGGAGATGGCGATCACGCGCAACGCCTCCGAGGCCAACGAGATCATGATCCTCGGGCTCGACCTGAAGCGCGGCGACGAAGTGATCGTGACGAACCAGAACTACGGCCGCATGCTGACGACGTGGGACCAGCGCGTGCGCCGGGAAGGGATCGTGGTGAAGCCGATCTCGTTCAAGGTGCCGCCGCCGAGCGACGACTACATCGTGGAGCAGTTCCGCGCGGCGATCACCCCGCGCACGAAGGTCATCGAGCTCACGCACATCACCAACCTCACGGGCCAGATCCTGCCGATCCGCAAGATCCAGCAGATGGCGCGCCCGTTAGGCATCGAGGTGCTGGTGGACGGCGCCCACGCGTTTGCGCACTTCCCGTTCACGCGGGATGAACTCGACGTGGACTATTACGGGACGTCGCTCCACAAGTGGCTGTTCGCGCCGGTGGGAACCGGGTTCCTGTACGTGCGTCGCGAGAAGATCGCGAAGCTGTGGCCGCTGATGGCCGCGGCCAAGGAACAGGACGCGAACATCCGGAAGTTCGAGGAGATCGGCACCCACCCGGCGGCCAACCACAACGCGATCTCCCTGGCGGTGGCGTTCAACCGCGGGATCGGCCTGGAGCGCAAGGCGGCGCGGCTGCGGTACCTGCGCGATCGCTGGGCCAAGCGGCTCCTCGCGGAGAACCCGCGGTTCAACATCCTCACGCCGCTCGACGACCGGCAGTCGTGCGCGATCTGCCTCGTCAACATCGAGGGGGTCGACACCCCCAAGTTGCAGCAGTGGCTCTGGGGCAAGCACAAGGTCATGACGGTGGCCATTGTGCACCCCGAGTTTCATGGACTCCGCGTCACGCCCAGTGTGTATACGACGCTGGACGAGGTCGACCACTTCGCCGAGCTGATGATCAAGGCATCCAAGCAGGGGATCGCGGCGAACTGATGGCGTATTGGCTCATGAAGACCGAGCCCGATGTGTGCTCATTCGACGACATCTGGAAGTCGCCGAAGCGCACCACGGGCTGGGACGGGGTGCGGAACTACCAGGCGCGGAACTTCATGCGGGACGAGATGCAGCTTGGCGACGAGGTCTTCGTCTACCACTCGAATGCCGAGCCGCCGGGCATTGCCGGCATTGCCGAGGTAGCCTCGGCCGCCTATCCGGACCCGACCCAGTTCGACGCGTCACACGATCACTACGACGCCGGGTCCACGCGCGACGATCCCCGCTGGGTGCAGGTCGACATCAAGGCGGTCCGGAAGATCCCCCGGTTCGTCAGCCTCGACGAATTGCGCGCCAACCCCAAGCTCAAGGCGATGCGCCTGTTGCAGCGCGGGAACCGCCTCTCGATCACCCCGGTGACGCCGGCCGAGTGGCGCGCGATCCTCGCGATGGCCGGCGCCTGACGCCTGGCGTCAGGGCGTGAGGACGTGGACGGCGTCGCGGCCCGCCCGCTTGGCGTGGTAGAGCGCTGAATCGGCGCGCTTGATCCAGTCGAAGGTCGAGTCGCCGAGCCGGATCTCGCCGATGCCAATGCTCAACGTCAGGCGCGGCGGTTCGGCGCCTGGGGCCACCTCGATGGGCGGGAGGTCGGCCACTGACTTGCGGAGTCGCTCGGCGAGCATCGCGGCATTGTCGGCCGACGTTTCCTGGAGGATCACGGCGAACTCGTCGCCTCCGTAGCGCGCCACGAAGTCCACGCGGCGCAGGAAGGTCTTGGACAGGCAATTCGCGATCTGCCGGATGGCGGCGTCGCCGACCGGGTGCCCGTGGGTGTCGTTGATGCCCTTGAAGTGGTCCATGTCGACCATCATCAGGCAGCCCGGCTTGCCCAGGAGCGTGTGCAGCTCAATGCTGCGCGAGATGTAGTCGTCGAAGGCCTTGCGGTTGTGCAGGCCGGTGAGGCCGTCGATGGCGGACTCGCGCCGGGCATCCTCGAGTTCGCGGCCGAGGTTCTTGAGCTTGTCGGCAAGGGAGGCGAACTGCTCGCGCTGCCGCTCCTTGCGGTGCTCGATGAGCTTCTCCATGACGCTCACCACGGCCAGCGCCTCACGCTTCATGAGGTCCGTGGAGTTGGAGTCCACGGCCACCCGCATGCGGTTCATCTGGTTGGTCGCGATCTTGGATTCCTCGGCCTCTTCCACGACCACCGTGTGCACCGCGGAGACGAAGGCCCACGTCATCTCGCGGAAGTCGTCGAGCACGCGCGTGACGTACTTCGCCTCGTCGCGGCGCGTCTCGTTGAAGTAGTGGTTGAGTCCCTTCCAGTCGCGGTAGAAGACGCCAGTCCCGGACTTGTCGTCCTCGTGGTCCGGGCGCGGGGCGCCGACCGCCGCATGCATGCGCCACGCCTGGGTCGCGTTGCGGATCTCATCGCCCGACCGGAGCTCCGTGTCGAACGCGTACTTGCCGTAGGCCTGGAGGAGGTTGGTAATCGCGTCGAGGACGATCCCGGTCTCGCGCGAGAGTTGTTCGCCCTCCGCAGCGGGCGCCGACGCCGGCTGGGGCGCCGCGGCGGGCGGGGGGGCCTCCGTCCGGGAGGATTTTGATCCAAAAAAGGAAAGCATCGAGCGTCAGCCGCAGGTGGTCTTCGCCGCCCATCCTCCGCGTTCACACAGTCGCGTGCGACGAGGTGGCATCGTCTCCTGAGTATCGGCCAACGAACGCAAAACCTTGTCGGTCGGAGTGACCGACGCCCGGCTGGCTACAACCCGCCGCGCCGCTGCTGCAGCAGCCAGAGGCCGGCGCCCAGCCCGATGACGATGATGGCCTGTCGCACGCGGTCCTGGGACACCCGCTGCGCGAGTCGCGACCCGCCGTACCCCCCGGCCACCGCCCCGATGCCCATGGCCAACGCCAGCGGCCAATGGACCCGGCCCGTCACCGCGAAGGTCAACGCGGCCACGATGTTGGCGCTGGTGCCCCCCACCGCCTTCAGCCCGTTCATGCGGTGGATGTTTGTGAATCCCATGAAGCCGAGGGCGGCGAGCATCAGGATCCCGATTCCCGCCCCGAAGTAGCCGCCGTAGACCGCGACCAGGAACTGGTAGGCGAGCATGCTGATCGGCGGGGGCCGGTCGATCGGGTCGCCATGTGCGTCGCTGGGGTCGACCCGTCCCTTGAGGGCCCGCATGACGGGTCGCTGCAGGATGAACAGGAGGGTCGCGCCGAGGACGAGCCAGGGGACGACCGCATCGAACCGATCGGCCGGGGTGACCAGCAGGAGCAGGGCACCGCAGAGGCCGCCAAGAAGAGACGGGATCGCGAACCGGAGCGCCCATTGGCTCGCCCCACCGAGGACTTCGCGGTAGCCGAGGAAGGCGCTGATCGAGCCGGGTACCAGGGCGACCGTGGAGGTCGCGTTGGCCGTGAGGGCTGGGACCCCCAGTCCGACGAGGGCGGGGAAGGTGAGGAGGGTCCCACCGCCGGCGATGGAGTTCACGGCGCTGCCCCCCGCGGTGGCGAGGATGATCAGCAGGATCCGCGTGGGGTCCGAAGTGTCGAAGGGCGGCGTGGGAGGGTCTCCAGCGTGGGGCAGGTGCGGTTCGGCCGTCGGGGTGCCGAAACCTAAGAGGTTGCCAGCACCGCCAACGCGCGTCGCGGTCGCGGCCGATACTGGCGCTTCATGCTCCACACTAGCTTTCTCGCACACTCGCCGCACGGACGCGGCGCGTTGGCGGGTTTCACCGGAGACGATACGACATGAGCACGACGGCGACGCCGGGGGCGTCTGCGACCGATACGATCGACGTTCGGGACAATCGCACGGGCAAGAGCTACACGATTCCGATCAAGGACGACACCATCCGCGCGGCGGACCTGAAGCAGATCAAGGTGAACGCCGATGACTTCGGGATGATGGCGTACGATCCGGCCTTCATGAACACGGCGTCATGTCGGTCGGCGATCACCTACATCGACGGCGACAAGGGGATCCTGCGGTACCGCGGATATCCCATCGAGCAGCTGGCGGAACAGGCCTCGTTCCTGGAAGTCGCCTGGTTGCTGCGTCACGGCGAGCTGCCGACGCAGGCCGAATACGACAAGTGGGTGCACGAGATCACGTTCCACACGTACGTGCACGAGAACATCAAGCGGTTCCTCGAGGGGTTCCGCTATGACGCGCACCCGATGTCGATGCTCGGCAGCGCGGTGGCGGCCCTGTCCTCGTTCTACCCCGAGGCGCGCCAGATCCACGATCCGGAGCAGCGCAACATCGCCATCGTGCGACTGCTCGCGAAGGTCCCGACGATCGCGGCCTTCTGCTACCGGCATGTGAAGGGACTCCCGTTCGTCTACCCGGACAACGACCTGTCCTACGCCGGGAACTTCCTCTCGATGATCGCGCGGATGTCGGAGTCCAGGTACGAGCCGAACCCGACGTTCGTGCGCGCGATCGAGGTGCTGTTCATCCTGCACGCGGACCACGAGCAGAACTGCTCGACGAACGCGGTCCGCGCCGTGGGCTCGTCCCAGGTGGACCCGTTCAGCGCGGCCGCGGCCGGGATCATGGCGCTCTTCGGGCCGCTGCACGGCGGTGCGAACGAGCAGGTGCTGCGCATGATCGAGAAGATCGGCGACGTGAAGAACGTCAAGCCGTTCATCGACGAGGTGAAGAGCGGCAAGGGCGGCGAACGCCTGATGGGCTTCGGCCACCGGGTGTACAAGTCGTACGACCCGCGCGCGAAGATCGTCAAGAAGCTCGCGTACGACGTGTTCAAGGTAGTTGGCATGGACCGCGACCTCGAGATCGCGCTCGAGCTGGAGCGGATCGCCCTCGAGGACGACTACTTCATCGGGCGCAAGCTCTACCCGAACGTGGACTTCTACACGGGGCTCATCTATCGCGCGATGAAGTTCCCGACGGATTACTTCACGGTGCTGTTCGCGATCCCGCGCATGGCCGGGTGGCTGGCGCAGTGGGAGGAGATGCTGCTGGACAAGGAGCAGAAGATCGCGCGTCCGCGGCAGATCTACACCGGCTACGACGAGCGGCCGTACCAGCACTCGCTGGAGCGCTTCAAGCGCGTGAGCAAGTAAGGCGAGGATCCCGCGGGATCGACAGGGGCGACCGGCTTCGGCTGGTCGCCCCTGTGCGTTGGGGGGGGACAGCCCTAACGAGTGCGGAGTTCGCGCTGGCGGGTGGCGCAGGCGCTCGCGACCGGGCACACCTCGCACCGTCGCACGCGCGCCGTGCAGACCAGGGCCCCCAGTTCCATCAACGCCTGGTTGTGGGTCCACGCGGTCCGGCCGCGTCGGGGCAGGATGGACTCGGCGATGCGCCAGATCCGCGAGAGGTCGCGCGCCCGCTTGGGCCGCAGGCGCGGCGCGAAGATGCGCGCAATCACGCGAGCGACGTTCGTGTCGACGAGTGCCGCGGGTCGCTCGAAGGCAAATGAGGCAACGGCACCCGCCGTGTAGGGCCCGATGCCGGGAAGGTTCCGCAGGGCCTGGGGGTCGTCCGGCAGTGCCCCGTTCCCGTCCCGCGTCACCTGGCGCGAGAGCGCGTGCAGGTTGCGGGCGCGCGCGTAGTAGCCGAGGCCTTCCCACTGCTCACGGACCGCGGCGGGGCGCGCGGCCGCGAGGTCGTGCAGCGAGGGGAACCGCGCGAGGAACCGCTCGTAGAAGTCCAGGACCCTGGAGACCTGGGTCTGCTGCAGCATCAACTCCGAGACGAGGATGCGGTACGGATCCCGCGTCCGGCGCCACGGAAGGTCGCGGCCATGTCGCGCGAACCACCGGCGCAGGCGGCGCGAGACGTCACGCGCCACCTCGGTGGCCGGCGTGTCACGGCGCGACGGCACGCCCCCATCCCGCATCGCGCGCAAGCGACAGCGCGAGCCAGATGCCCACGGCGATGCTCGCCACGCCGGACACGGTGAGCAGGCGGCGTCGCGCGCTCGCCAAACGATCAGACGCCGCCTTGAGCGGAACCGCCATCGCGGCGGTCACGCTCGTCATGGCGACGATCGTGCCCAACCCAAACACGCCGAGGTAGGCGAGCGCC
>JAEUJK010000520.1 GCA_016794735.1 Gemmatimonadota bacterium
GTGAGCACGCGGCGGGTGGTCCGGCGTCACTTGGAAGACCCGTCTTCCGGTGACCGCCGATGTCGCTCATTCGCCGCCTGCTCCCGCTTGCCCTGATCATCGTTGGCCTGGCGTGTGGTGGAGGGAGCGAGGGCCCCGCGGCGCCTCCTCCACCACCTCCACCCGCAGTCACCACGGTCGAGGTGAGCCCTGCAACAGCGAACCTCGTCGCCCCTGGTGAGGTTGCCCTCACGGCCACCGTGAAGGACCAGAACGGCAATGTGATGAGTGGCAAGACGGTGGCATGGTCCACCTCGGAGGCGACGATTGCCACCGTGTCGGCGGACGGCCGCGTCAGCGTGATCCGTCCCGGCAGCGCGACCATCACCGCCACCGTGGAGGGCAAGGCTGGCTCGGCAACGGTCACCGGGCTGGCCCCGGTGGCGCGCGTCGCCGTCTCGACGGATTCGCTGGTGCTCGCGGCGGGCGACACCGTGACGCTGGTCGCAACGCCGCGCGATGCACAGGGCAATCCCCTCCCGCAGCGACCGGTGACGTGGCAATCGCCCGATCCCACCATCGCGACGATCACGACCGGCGGGCTGCTCACCGCCGTTGGTGCCGGGCGCATCGAGGTGACGGCGCGCGCCGAAAGCATCACGACCCGGGTGGTCGTGACCGTCAGTCGCGCCACCACCCAGCTCCCGCCAGCGGGGTGCACCAGTTGTATCGAGTTGGTGCCCTCCTCCGTGCTCCTGCGCCGTGCCGGGGAGCAGCAGCTGGTTGAGGCCTACAGCGTTGATGCATCTGGCCGCCGCACGCGCGTGCGCCCGACCTGGCACAGCTCGAACCCGGGGGAGGTCCGGGTGGACGCTAACGGCCTGGTGACAGCGGTGACTGGTTCCGGGTCGGCGCAGCTGACCGCGACGGCGAACGGCCTGCGCTCGGACCCCGCGCTGGTCCTCGTCTCCGATCCGGTCGATGGGGCCATGCTGGTGCGCGACGCCCAGGTGGTGGTGCCGCCCGTCCCCGTGGATACCATGGCCGAGTATGGCGCAGGCTACCAGTTCCGGATGCGATTGCGCGGGATCCCGCCGACGGTGGGACAAGTGGTGCTGGCCGCCGAGAACCATCCGATCGGCGGGCGCGTGACCACCGTGACGTCAGCCGGCGCCGGCCTCACCGACGTGGTGTATGCCGTGGTCCCGGTCAACGCGCTGTTCAAGCAGTTGCGGATCAAGCAGAAGATCACCACAGCGCGACCCCAGGCGGCCCTCGCCGCCGGCGCCGAGGCGGCCTACCGGATCTCGCGGACGGGGCGTGGGGCTTTTCGATTGGTGCCCCGGCCATGGACCGCGATGCCGACGCCTAACGCGCTGGCGGCCCCTGGCCAGTTCACCATTGCAGGGTTCACCTGCCAGGTCGCCGGGTCCGCACCCTCGTTCCCGCTCTCCCTGACCACGACCAATTTCACCATCACCCCGTCCGCCCTTGAAACCGACATCGACTTCGGCGGCCCCAACCCCCCACGGATGCTCGTCCTTGGCGACGTGGATGTACAACTCGCAGGAAAGCTGACCGTCACGGCTGCCGTCCAGGCGGGTGTCAACTGCAAGGCCAACGGCATCGACGTGCCCCTGCCACTCGGCGGTCCCCTCGGCGCGATCCTGGGTGGCAAGATGACGTTTGGCGTCGGCTTTGATGCCAAGATGTCCGTCAGCCTCGGTGGGTTCGGAGCCAACATCTCCTATGCTGGCGTGACGCAGTACGAGGTCGGGATGGCATGCGACCTCCTGGTCACCACCTGTCCGATCGGGGCACACGCCACCCCCAGTGGGTCCGCGTCCTTCGCTCCGTTCGGTCCGGCGATCGCCACCCAGGGTCCCACCGAGCGCATCACGCTGTCCGGGTTCACCTTCGCCGACCTCAAGGTGACGCCCGCATCCGTGCCCAACCTGTTCCAGATCACCTTGGTCGGATTGCAGGCGGGCATGCGCCACGACGCCCGCCTGGCGGGCACCGAGGCCCAACGCGCCGACTCGACTCTGGCGACGATCATGTCGCTCACGCCGTACTTCGAGGCCAAGGCCGATGTGCGACTCAGTGTACTCAGCGGAGTGTGGAACCTTCCCCTGTTGTCGCGGTCCATCAGTTCCAACCTGCCGCCCCTCGCCGGGACGCCGCGCGGCCGCTGGGAGTTTGTGCAGGACACGGTGAGTCCAGGGGTCGACGTGACCTTCAACATGCTCCTCGATTCGGTACCGCTCACGTCCGCGTACGTCATTGAGAGTGCGGAGATGCGTTGGTACCGGCGCAACCAGGCAGGACAGGCCGCCCTCCAGTTCCCACCGAACGGGTGCGAGACCATGCCGCGTTCCACGCCCGCGCAGGACCTCTTCGGATGCACGTTCCAGTTTGCTCCCGCCGATACGGGCTGGCAGTACTTCCATGCGTTCACGCGCCTCAAGATCTTCAGCGTCGCGCTCCCGCTCCCCTTCGAGATCAACGACCACGCGATCGACAGTATTTACGTCACGAGGCCGTCGATCCGGATCACGCCACGCGCCGCCTCGGTGCCCGTCAACCAGTCGACCCCGTTCTCTGCCAGCGTGACCGGTTCCGGGAATCAGGTCATCACGTGGTCAGCAACCGGCGGCACCATCACGAGTAACGGGGTGTACCAGGCGGGAGCGCAGGCCGGCACCTTCCGCGTGTTCGCCCGCAGCGCCGCCTTCCCGTCGCTAGTCGACACGGCCATCGTCACCGTGACGGCGCCGCTGCCAAGCCTCGGGATCAGCGGCACCCCACCCACGGGGCACGCACAAGGCACGCCGTTCTCCTTCAAGTTCGACGGGGCAGGCGGCAACGGGATCTACGCCTTCACCGCGACGGGCCTCCCAGCGGGCATCACGATCGCCTCAAACGGCCAGATGTCTGGAATCCCGACACAACTCGGGACCTCCACGTACTCGGTGACCGTGACGAGCGCCGGACTCTCGGCCACGCGCAGCTATATGATCAACATCTTCCCAGCGGATCCCTGGGTCGGGACGTGGGTCGGGACCCAAACGGTGCCGAACCTGGGACGTACGTTGAATCGCACGGCAACGGGCCGGCCCGGCACCCTGGGGGCGAACCGCTACCAGATCGACTTCGGGCAGGGGGAGATCTGCTTCCTCGTCGTCGCGTCCGACAACAGCAACTTCACCGGTAACTGCACCGACGGGTTCCAGAACAACCTCTCGATCACCGGCGCACGATCAGGCACCACCATCAACGCCAGGCTCGGCGTGTGTCCGGTCTGCAGCTGGTCGAATGGCGTGATCAACCTGACGAAGCAGTAGGACGCAGGGGCAGGTGCGATGATGACCACGCGCGCACGCATACCGCGAGAGGCACCGTGCGGAGGGCAGCGGGCCGAGGAAACGGCCCGCTACGTCCGCCGGGCGGGATGCGTCATGGCACGACGCGCGGCTTCCCGATCTGGTACTCCTTGGGCGGGATCCCGTTCTGCAGGTTCTGCACGAAGTAGTCCCAGCGACGCCGCATGATGTACGCGCCGTCCTGGCCGAATCCGTGGCGCGCGTGCGGCAGCAACAACATGTCGAAGTCCTTGCCCGCCTTCATCAGGGCATCGGCCACCAGCTGCGTGTTGTACGGCGGCACGTTGTCGTCCATCTGCCCGTGGATCAGGAAGAGCTTCCCCTTGAGGTTCTTCGCATGGGTCTGGTTGGCTTCCTCGGCGTAGTTGTCCGTGGCGCCCTGCTTGACGAGCAGGCCCTGGTAGCGCTCACCCCAGTCGTCCTCGTAGTTGCGGTTGTCGTGGTTGCCGCTTTCCGAGATGCCGACGTCGAAGAAATCCGGGAAGCGGAACATGGCGCCCGCGGTGGCGAAGCCGCCGCCCGAGTGCCCCCAGATC
>JAEUJK010000559.1 GCA_016794735.1 Gemmatimonadota bacterium
ACACAAGCGGGCCCTGAAACACGCCACGCTCCGGGATTGCGGCCGCCGCTGCGTGTATTGCGCGCGCGTCCTCCCGTTGGAGCATGCGACCCTGGACCACGTCGTCCCGCTGGCGCGGGGGGGCACCGACGACCCGGGAAATCTGGTTGTTGCGTGCGGGCCGTGTAATCGCCTCAAGGGAGACCTTCATCCGGCACTATTTTTTGCTCGGTATCCCTGGGCCGGGATGAACTTCGTGCGGTATGCCCGCGCGGTGCACCGTGCCCTCAAGCGCGGGGCCCGGCGGGCGGTCTCGCTGGCGCTGGCGGCCTGAAACCGGGACACGATTCCAGAAACAGGAAGCGTCAGGGGGTTGGGTGCGGGGGACGGGCGGGTGGCACGGGACTTTCCCTGTGGCCACACGCCCGGTCATTGCGTTTGGTCGCCGTTGGATCCAGGGCACGTTCCGCACGCGCCCGTCTCGTTCGCTTGTTGGTCACCTCAAGGCACGCCACATGTTCCGTCGTCGTCTCGGGTTTCTCCCGTCCCTCCTCCTGATCCTCGCAGGCTCCAGCCCCCTCGGGGCACAAGTTGGAAGCCGCGTTCCACCGATCGGAGTGTTAACCACCGGGCTCCCCGGGAACGTGATCAAGACGGTGACCGACCTGAATGGCGGGACGGTGCTGCCGGGCGACACGCTGGTCTACGACGTCACGCTGACGAACGCCGGCGGGCCCGATGACGCGTTGCAGCTCGCGCTGATCGACTCGATCCCGCTCAACACGACCTTTGCCTCGGGGTCGCTCGTCATCACGAGCGGGCCTAACGCCGGTGCCAAGACCGACGCGGCGGGTGACGACCAGGCGTTCTACGAGGCCACCTTCAATCGCGTCCGGTTCCGGCTGGGCACTGGCGCCACCGCAACCCTCAACGGGACGCTGGCCGCCAACGCCACGACCTCGGTGCAGTTCCGGGTGGTGGTGAACGCCGGCGTAACCTCGGGGACCATCATCTCCAACTCGGCGCAGGTCCGCTTTCGCGACGGCGGGACCAATGCCGAAACCGCCACCGCGAGCCGCCCCCCCGGTGGCCCGATCGGCGGGACCCCGACCACCGTCACCGTCGAGCTTCCCGACCTGACGATCGCGAAGAGCCACACCGGATCGTTTGTGCGTGGCGCCAGCGGGACCTACAGCCTCGTGGTGTCCAACGCCGGGCCCGGGGCGACCGCCGGCACGTACTCCGTCTCGGACGTCCTCCCCGCCGGTCTCACTCCCACCCTGGCCACCGGCACGGGCTGGAGCTGCAGCATCGTCGCACAAACGGTGACGTGCAGTCGCTCGACGGCCCTCGCCGCGGGCGCCTCCGCGCCCACCATCACGCTCACCGTGGCGGTGAGCGCCAGTGCGGTCAATCCCATCACCAACACGGCCACCGTCGCTGGCGGTGGCGAGGCGAACGCCGGGAACAACTCGGCGTCGGACCCGACCACCGTGGTCGACCCGCCGATCGACCTGTCGATCACCAAGTCGCACGTCGG
>JAEUJK010000570.1 GCA_016794735.1 Gemmatimonadota bacterium
CTCCGGTCCGTATGCGCTGTCGCGCAGCTCGGGGCTCATCAACAGCGAACGCGTCGAGATCCTCGTGCGCGATCGCAACCAGCCGAGCGTGATCCTGTCGCGCACGGCGATGACGCGATTCGCCGACTACACCATCGAGCCCGTCACGGGGCGCATCCTCTTCCGTGCCCCGGTGCAGAGCCTGGACGCGAACCTCAACCCAGTCTCCATCCGCGTCACGTACGAAACCGAGGATGGTAGGAGCAAGGCCTTCTGGATTTATGGAGTTGATGGGTCGGTGCGTGCCGGAACACGCCTCGAACTCGGCGCCACCGTCGCGCGTGATGAAGGTCCCACCAGCGGCAACGCGCTCTACGGCGTCAACGCCACCGCGAAGCTGGGGAACAACACCACCGTCTTCGGTGAACTCGGCTGGACGCGCCCCGAGGGTGGCCTGGCCGGCGACGCCCAGCGTGTTGAGCTGCGGCACCAGTCGGCCACGCTGGAAGGCCGGTTGTTCGCCGTGCGCTCGGATGCGGGGTACGCCAACCTCTCGTCGGTCTTCACCGGCGGGCGCACGGAAGTCGGCGGCCGCTTCTCCAAGCAGCTGGCGACGGGCACGCGCCTCGTGGCGGAAGGACTGCGCTCGCAGTACGGCAGCGACGGGGCGCGGCGCGAAGGTGCCCTGCTCGCCATCGAACGCCAGTTCTCCCAGGCGTTGCGCGGCGAGTTCGGGTATCGCTACGCCCGCACCAACGAGCCGGAGACGGCGACTGGCGTGGTCGTGCCGGGACCTCCCACCGATGATCGCGACGTGAGCGCCCTGCGCGCACGGCTGCAATACACCCTGCCGCAGAACACACGCACTTCAGTGTTTGGCGAAGTCGAGCAGGACGTCCGCGACTCCGACCGTCGTCGCCTCGCCGTCGGTGGCGAGTACATCATTGCCAACCGCGCGCGGCTCTATGGACGGCACGAGATGCTCTCCGGCTTCCGGGATCAGTTCACCCCGGCGTTCGGACGCGACCGCAATTACACGGTCTTCGGGGTCGATGCCGACTACCTCAAGAACACGCAGGTCTTCTCGGAATACCGCGCGCGTGACGCCTTCAACGGGCGTGACGCCGAGGCGTCGATCGGCTTGCGCAATCGCTGGGCGATTGCCCCGGGGCTGCTGCTGAACACCTCGTTCGAGCGGGTGTCGCCGCTCGTGCAGGGGCTCACGACACAAACCAGCCAGAACGAGGCGCTCGCCGTGACCGGTGCGGTCGAGTGGACCAAGCCGTCTCTGTGGAAGACCACGGCGCGACTCGAGTATCGCGACGCCTTCACCGGGGACAACACGCTGGCGTCGTTCGGCTACGCGCGAAAGCTGTCGCGTGACTGGACGCTGCTGGGTCGCACCTTGTGGGACGACTACGACGCGACGCAGCGCCAGACGCGTGGCTTCTCGCAGTTCGGCCTGGCGTGGCGCGAGACCGATCGCAATCGCTGGAACGCGCTGGCGCGGTACGAACATCGGTTCGAGCGCCTCGGCGGGTTGGGGCAGACGCTGGCGACGCGCGATCAGGCGCACATCATCGCCGCGCTGGTCAACTTCCAGCCGGTGCAGCGCTTCACCTTCTCCGGTCGGTACGCGGGCAAGGTGGCCAACAACCGCGTGAATGGCATCGAGAGCGAGAACACCGCGCAGCTGTTCATGGCGCGC
>JAEUJK010000590.1 GCA_016794735.1 Gemmatimonadota bacterium
AGTCGGCCAGACGTCGGTCGTGACTGTCTTTGCGGACGATGGCGCCCGGCGCGACGTGGTGGCCGACGCCGTGCTCACCACCTCGGCACCAACGATTGCCACCATCGCGCAGAACGGCGAACTCGTGGCGATCGCCCCGGGGACCGTCACGATCACCGCCAAGGCGCGCGGCGCGCAGGGCGAGACCACGATGCGCGTGGTCCCCGTGCGCGCGGCACGTGTGGCGATCGCCCCGGGCGACAGCGCGATCGACATCGGCAGCACGGTGCAGCTCGCGGCCGCGGTGCTCGACGCGTCGAGCACTCCCATTCCCGGCCGCCTGGTGACGTGGAACTCGAGCGATGCCTCGGTGGCCACGGTCGGGACAAACGGCATCGTGCGGGCGGTTGGGGTTGGTGTCACTCGCATCACCGCCACCTCCGATGGTGTCACTGGCGAAGCGGCCCTGCGCGTGCGCGATCCGTCGACGTCGGTCGCGTCGATCAGCATCCAGCCCGCGCGCGCCCTCATGCTGGTCGGCGAGTCCATCCAGCTGAGTGCCGTGCTCAAGGACGAAGCAGGCGCGGAGATCCAGGGACGGCCGGTCACCTGGTCGCTCAGCACGTCCGCGGGTTCGGCGGTGGCACGCCTCTCCGCGAGCGGCCTGCTGACCGCGGACAGTGTCGGCTCCGTTGTCGTGGAGGCGGTGTCCGAGGGCCAGCGCGCGTCCCAGGCCATCCGCATCGCGCGCAATGTGGACACCTCGATCGTCGTGAACTTCGCGCGTCCCCTCAAGGACGCCGTGGTCGGTGATACGCTCAAGATCCTCGTGAGCGTCGATCATCCCGTGCCAATCGAGAGTGTCGTCGCCATCCTGGGTACGCGTCGCATCGAGCTGCACAAGGAGTACTTCGGCTTCAACGGGCTGCAGGAAGGATGGGCGGGTATCGTGGACATGTCCCTCCTGAAGTTCGGCCCGTACCAGCTGGACATCGTCGTGACCGACATCAACGGGCTGCTCGGCGCAGGATCCCAACGCTTCACGCGGGACCCCGTGAAGGGCAACGGCGGGAGCCCGCCGCCCGGACCTCGATCGAAGTAGCGGCGCGCCTCGTCAGGCAGCGCCGGGCGCCAGCAGTTCGCGCGCGTGCCGCAGGCTCGCGGCGCTCTCGGCCCCACCAAGCATACGCGCTATCTCACGCACCCGGTCGCGTCCCTCGACGCGCTGCAGGTCCGCGGTGGTCACCCCGGCATCCGCCGACTTGGTCACGACCACCTGCGCATGGGCCCGCGCGGCCACCTGGGCCAGGTGCGTGATCACGAGGACCTGGTGACCTTCCGAGACCTGCTCCAGCAGCGCGCCCAGCTGGGTGGCGACGCGTCCCCCGACGCCCGCGTCGACCTCATCGAACACGAGGGTCGGGACTCGATGCATGCGGGTGAGCACCGTCGTCAGGGCGAGCATCACGCGCGAGAGTTCCCCGCCCGAGGCGACCCGCGCCAGCGGCCGCGGATCGTGCCCGACGTTCAGCGAGGTCACGAACGTCACCTCCTCGGCGCCATGGCGGGCAGGCGCCTCGAGCGGGGCCAGGCTCACGGCGAAGCGCCCATCGTTGAGCCCCAGGGCCGGAAAGACCCGACTGACCTGCTCGGCCAAACGACCG
>JAEUJK010000613.1 GCA_016794735.1 Gemmatimonadota bacterium
GATGACATCCCTGACGAAACGACCGATCGACCCGGGGGTCGACATTGGTCATGTCCACCTGAAGGTGAGCGATATCCCACGCGCCCTCGACTTCTACTGCGGGGTGCTGGGGTTCGAACTCCAGCAGATGTACGGGACGCAGGCCGCATTCATCTCGGCCGGGGGATACCACCATCACATCGGGCTCAATACCTGGCAGAGTCGCGGCGGAAAGCCGCCTGCGCCCGGGACGACGGGGCTCTTTCACGTGGCCATTCGGTATCCCACGCGGGCGGCCCTGGCCGATGCCCTGCAGCGCGTGATCGATGCCGGGGTGCCACTGGATGGTGCCAGTGATCATGGCGTCAGCGAGGCACTCTACCTGCGCGACCCGGATGAAAACGGGATCGAGCTCTATTGGGACAAGCCGAAAGACCAATGGCCGATAGGTCCCGATGGGTCGTTGCAGATGGTGACCGAGGCGCTCGACCTTCGCGGATTGATGGCCGAACGCGGCTGATCAGAGTGGCGAAAACATCTGGTTCGACGTATTCTCGCTAGCGCACAATTCGCATCACTGGATGAGCCGACCGCAACTGCATACCGGGGCAGGGGCAGCCGCACCGCTATTGGTGTGGGTTTTGGTGCCGGTGGTCGACAACGACGACCCGAACATCGCCTTCTATGGCGACTTCGAGCAGGGACGTCCCGAGTTCGATCGCGCCTTCACGGCGCTGGGCCATGAGTGGCACTGGCAGCCGGTCTCGATGCGCGACTATCGCGATGTGATCGATCGCATCATCGAGCAGTCCGCGCCGC
The DNA here is from genome assembly GCA_016794735.1 of Gemmatimonadota bacterium. Taxonomy (GTDB): domain Bacteria; phylum Gemmatimonadota; class Gemmatimonadetes; order Gemmatimonadales; family Gemmatimonadaceae; genus RBC101. Next base: position 799 of record JAEUJK010000613.1, read on the forward strand.
GCACGCCGATCTTCTTCAACTTGTGCGACGGCGATGAGGTCAATGGTCCCCCGGGGATCTCGGTCATTCGCTACCTCGACGAGCGTGGGGCGATCTACACCGGGTCGGATGACCGCTTCTTCGACCTGACGACCTCCAAGATCGTGATGAAGGAGGCCTTTGACCGCCATGGGGTGCCGACCTCCCCCTGGCGTGTGCTGCCAAGGGCCGGTGACCCAATCAATGGCCTGTTCCACGAGGTGGGACGACCGATCATCGTGAAGCCCGCCGTGTCGGCCGGTTCGATGGGGATCACCTGCAAGTCGGTGGTGCACACCGAGGACGAACTCGTGGAGCAACTCCGGATCGTCGAGGAGGGGTATCGCGGCTGGAACCTCACCGACGGCGGCGTCCTGGGCGAGCGGTTCATCGCCGGGCAGGAGTTCACGACCTTCATCATCGGGTCCCACGATGCGCCCGAGCGGCGCGTCGTCTACCCGCCGGTGGAGCGGGTCTTTCATGCGAAGCTGCCCGAGACGGAGCGGTTCCTGTCGTTCGACCGGCTCTGGGAGTTCCACGAGAACGAAGGGCCCATGCAGGACGGGAAGGATTTCTGGACCTATGAACCGCCGGCCGCCGACCTCATCGACGTGATTGGTGAGGTGAGCTGGGCGGCCTATGCCTCGGTGGGAGGGACCGGCTACGGCCGCGTCGACCTCCGGATGGACCGGGAGACGCGGCAACTGTACGTCCTCGAGGTGAATGCCCAGTGCGGGCTCTCCGAGGACGAGAACTATACGTCGATCGGCGCGATCCTCCGCTTTGCGGGGGCCCCGTATGCACGCGCCGTGCAGGAAATCATCGATGTGGCGCTGCATCGCGCGGCCACGTCGACGTCGCGCCCCGCCGCCCCCGCCGCCTCCCGCCTCGCGTCATGAAGATCTGCGTCCTGCAGCCGGATTACTCCACCACCAACGTCGACTACAAGAACTGGGACCCCGCGCGCGACCTCGCGCGCCTGCTCCCCGGCGACACGGTGCACCACGAGTCGGTCAACAAGCTCACGGCGTTCAAGCAGCTCAAGGCGCTTTCCAGGCAGGGCTTTGACATCTTCGTGAACCTCATCGACGGCTATCCCGAGTGGGAGATCCCGTCGTTCGAGCTGATCCACATCCTGGAGCAGCTGAACCTGCCGTACACGGGCCCGACGCCCAAGATCTACCACGTCCCCAAGGACGTGATGAAGTACGTGTCGTATGCGGTGGGGGTGAAGACCCCGCGGCACGTGGTGATCGACTCGATCGAGGCGGTGGATCGCGTCTTCCGGGAGCTACGCTTCCCGTTGTTTGTCAAACCGGCGCATGCTGGCGACTCGCTCGGCGTGGACACCGACTCGTTGTGCCGCAACCGGCGCGCGCTCCGCAAGAAGGTCGCGGCCACGCTGCAGGAATGGCCCGAGCTGATGGTCGAGGAGTACGTGGAGGGGCGTGAGTTCACCGTGCTCGTCGCGGCCAACCCCAACGCGCCGGGGACCTGCCGCTCGTTCCTCCCGGTGGAATACCGGTTCCCGGAAGGGGGCGCGACCTTCAAGACCTACGCCTTCAAGACGTCGGAGCTGCATCCCGACGCGAACGTCCCCGTCACCGATGCGGCCCTGGCCCGTGAGCTCCAGGACGCGGCCGAGAAGATCTTCACCGGCTTCGAGGGGGTCGGCTACGCGCGGATGGACTTCCGCATGAACGATCGCGGCGAGATCCACTTCCTCGAAGTGAACTTCTCCTGCTCCGTCTTCTACGCGGACGGGATGGAAGGGTCGGCCGACTTCATCCTCAAGTACGACGGGATCGGCCAGGCCGACTTCCTGCGCCTGATCATCGCCGAGGGGATGGCACGGTACGCCCGCAAGCAGAAGCCGTACGTGATGAAGGGGAATGCGACGGCGGGGTACGGGATCTTCGCCAACAAGCACCTCCTCCCCGGCGACATCATCTACCATGGGGAGACGCGCCCGCACCGGCTCGTCACCAAGGACCACGTGATGTCGAACTGGACGCCGGACCAGCAGGAACTCTTCCGGCGTTATGCCTGGCCGGTGTCGGCCGATGTCTACGCGATCTGGGACGAAGACCCGATGGAATGGGCCCCCCAGAATCACTCGTGCGAGGCCAACACGGGCTTCAGTGGGCTGAATGTCGTGGCCCTGGCCCCGATCGCGCCGGGCGCGGAGCTGACGATCGACTACGCCGAGCTGCTGAACGAGGAAGCGGAGCCGTTCAAGTGCCGCTGTGGCACGCCGTCGTGTCGCGGGCTGGTGCGCGGGACGGTCGGGAACGCGCTGGGTCGGTCGAGTGTGATTGGCTAGAGGGTAGGCGGCGGGGCCGGGACGGCGGCGGGTAGACGGCAGACGGCAGACGGCAGAAGGCAGAAGGCAGAAGGCAGCGGCAGAGGCGGCGGCTGCTGTACTTGCCGCGGGGCGCACTGGCGCTCATGTTCGCGCAGACTTCCGATCTGCGAGAGCCTCCCATGAAACGCCGCGATTTTCTTGTCTCTTCTGCCGTCGGTGCGGTGGGCGCTGGCGCGTCGCGCCTGGGTGGCGTGGCTGCCGCCGACGATTCCCTCGTCGACGTTCGACTCCAACAGACGCGTCGGAAGATCCTGATCGCGGGCGGCGGCTACGGCACCGCGTTCATTCGCTACGCCGCGCAACTCACGGGCAAGCCGCGGCCCAAGATGCTCTACCTGCCGACGGCCAGCGCAGATAGCCAGCAGGGGATCATCACGTGGTACCAGAACTGCGCGCCGCTGAACGTGGAGCCGTCACACCAGGTGTCGTTCATTGCCAGCACGCGGCAGGACAAGAGCTGGGAAGAAGTGTTGCTCAACGTCGACGCCATCATCTGTTCCGGGGGGAACACGCTGAACCAGCAAGTCATCTGGCAGGCGCACGGCATCGACAAGATCCTGCGCCAGGCGTGGGACCGCGGGATCGTGCTCGGCGGCGCCAGTGCCGGCTCGCTCTGTTGGTTCGACGAAGGCACGACCGACTCGCGTCCCAAGGAGCTGAGCGTCGTGAAGTGCCTGGGCTTCATCAAGGGAAGCCACTCGCCGCACTACGACGCCGAACCCGGGCGTCGGCCGCTGTACCAGAAGCTGATCGCCAGCGGCCAGATGCAGCCGGGATACGCGTGTGACAACGACGCGGGGATCTACTTCGAGGACAACACGGTGAAGCGTGTGGTGCACACCCGCGCGGCCGCCAAGTGTTACCACGTCACGGTGGAAGGCGGCAAGGCGGTGGAGCACATCCTGGAGCCGGAGCGCATCTCGTAGGCGGAGGGGGGCGCCGCCTACTTGAGGTGCCGCTCGAAGAAACCGACCAGCCGACGGAACGCGAAGCGCGTCTGCGCCAATCCCTCCAGGTCCCACCCGTGCCCCGCATCGGGAAGGGTCACCAGCTCCACATCCTTCCCGAGCTGCAGCAGGTACTGCGTCAGCCAGGCAGAATCCTTGTAGAGCACGACCACGTCGCGCATCCCGTGGATCAGCATCAGGTGCCCCTGCAACCCG
>JAEUJK010000670.1 GCA_016794735.1 Gemmatimonadota bacterium
TCGACGTCGTGATCCTCTCGATCGACGCCGACAACAAGCGCATCTCGCTCGGCCTCAAGCAGGCGACCGACGATCCGTGGCTCAGCATCGGCGAGACCTACCCGGTCGGCACCGAGCTCCGCGGCAAGGTGGCCCGCCTGATGGAGAAGGGGGTCGTCGTCGACATCGGCAACGACATCGAGGGTTTTGTCCCGCTGTCGCACCTGCCGTCGGACAAGGCGATCGAGTCGCCGGCCGACGTCTGCTACGACGGGATGAACCTCGACCTGCGCGTGGTGGAAGTCGACCCGATCCATCGCCGCATCGTCCTTACCGTCACGGACATCCCGGCGGAGCAGCCGCCGCGTCCGGAAGGTCCGGTCAAGATCCACTCCGAGGACGACATCCCGGAGATCCCGGCGGACCTGATGATCCCGGACGACGAGTAGTCGCGTCCTGCATAACGAGAACGGCGCGTGGGCTTCGGCTCACGCGCCGTTCTTGTTTTCGCGCGATGCGATTTCTCCAACGTCGGCGGGACCGGAGATGCGAAGAAGACGGTTCACAGGGATCGGTCAGTTTGGGGGCGTCGCCGGCCCAACCCGAACACCAACGGCGGGGGATCCCGCGAGCTCGGGAGACAAACCACCAGAAGTCCTCCGACTTGCGATGGCGGCCTCTACAGGTAACGTCTGGCCCGTCCAATTCCCCGGATGGCGTGATGGGTTCGACTTGGTCGTTCTCCCTGGCCCCAGCCCGCGGGGGGCGTGTGCTCCCCGTGCTGCTCGCGGTGCTTGCCTTCATTCGATGCGGGAACCCCTCGGGATCGGGGCCTGCCGTGCCGGCGCCTACATGCCAATTGCGTTCCGTGCAGGTGCTGCCCGGATCGGCGACCGTCGAGGTCGGGCAGGGCGTCGATCTGAGCGCGCCGATCCAGCAAGGGGGCTGCAACCAGGTGCCCTTCAGCCGGACCTGGCAAACGTCCAATGCAGCGATCGCGACGGTGGACACCAACGGTCGCGTCACGGGGGTCAGTGCGGGAGGACCCGTGACCATCCAGGTGACCGTCATCGCGGGGACGATCCCCAACCAGCAGACCTCGAGCTCGGCGACCGTGACAGTGGTGGCGCCGACCGTCGCGTCGTTGACCGTTGCGCCATCTACAGTGGCATTGCTGGTGGGGCAATCGGCCACCCTCACGGCGACCGCGCGAAGCGTTGCGGGCGCGATCATGCCCGGGGCGTCGTTGACCTGGGTATCGCTGGATCCCGCGGTGGCGAGCGTCAGCAACGCCGGCGTGGTCAGTGCAGTGGCCGCCGGGAGCACCACCGTCAGGGTCACCAGCGGGTCCGTGACCGCGAATGTTCCGGTGACCGTCACCGCGCCGCCTCCGGTACCTGTGGCCACGGTGACCGTGGCACCAAACACGGCGACGCTTGCGACCGGCACGACCGTGACCCTCACGGCCACGACACGCGACAGTGCGGGTGGTACCCTGAGCGGACGGACCATCGCATGGAGTAGCGGTACGCCGACCGTTGCGCAGGTCTCTGCCGCTGGCGTCGTCACCGCGGTGTCCGTGGGCACGGCGACGGTGACCGCCATGTCCGAAGGGAAGAGCGGCACCGCGACGATCACCGTCACGCCACCCCCCGTAGCGTCTGTCACGGTGACCCCGGGGACCTCGACGTTGTTCGTGGGCGCCACCCAGCCCCTGGTCGCGACGCCGCGCGATGGCAACGGGAACGTCCTCACGGGAGAAACGATCACCTGGAGCAGCAGCGCTCCAACGATCGCCAGCATCTCCGTTGCCGGGATTGCCACGGCGCTCGCGGAGGGGACCACCACCATCACCGCGACGGTGCGAGGCGTGTCCGGGACGGCCACGGTCACCGCACGCGCAGCACGGGTGGCCTACGCACTCATCGACCAGCCCACCGCGGCGTCCCACACCCCGGCGGCGGCGACACAGTTCAACGGACT
>JAEUJK010000682.1 GCA_016794735.1 Gemmatimonadota bacterium
GGACTTCGGACGCGGTCATTTCGCCCGCAATGAAGCGCGCGATTCGCTCGAAGTCGGTGTCTGTGGGGTCCTCGTGGGTCATCGTGGTATGAAACGCCTCCGAGGGAATGACACAGCCGTCAGCGATCCCCCTTACTCGCCATTTCCGGGGGATGTTAACCTCAGCCTCGTCACCCCGGGTCCCGGGGCGACGAATCTGGCCTTTTCCCTCGCCCCGCAGAGCGCATCCCACGTGCCGCCCGTGCCAGGATCCGCCACGGACTCGCCGAGCGAGCCCGGCAAGGGGCGCGATGAGGAACTGATCCGTCGCCTGCGCGACGGCGACGAAGGCGCCCTCGAGGTGCTCTTTCGCGAGCACTACTCCACCATGGTCACGGTCGTCCGGCGGATCGTCTTCGCGCCTGACGTGGCCGAGGAGCTGGTGCAGGACGTGTTCTTCAAGGTGTGGCGCAAGCGGGAGGACCTCGCCGAGATCGACACCCTGCGGACGTACCTCATTCGAGCGGCGCGGAACACGGCCCTCAACCACTTGCGTCGCCAGCGGCTGGAGCAGGCGCACGAGGAGCGCGAGGCCGCGAAGGGTGAGCCGATGACCCACGAGGCCACCGACGACGGTGCCGCAGCCGGGGAGCTGGGAGAGGCGGTCAACCGGGCGATCGATCGACTTCCACCGCGCTGCCGGGAGGTCTTCCTCCTGAGCCGCGACACCGGGCTGACCTATGGGGAAATCGCGACCGAACTCGGTATTTCCATCAAGACGGTCGAGACCCAGATGGGGCGTGCCCTGCGTACGCTCCGTATCCTGCTGGCCCCGTTCCGCCGGGAGGGCACATGACGATCCGGCCCTCGACGTCAGGGTGGAGGCGGGCACTGGCGTGTCCCACTGGTACGATGATGCGAAAGCTCCTTCCACTCGCACTGGCCGCGACGGCCGCCTGCGTCGACGCGCCCACCGCTGCCGACAGCGAAGCGCTCGAAGCCGGCGATCCGCTGGCCCTCACCTTTGACCAGCTCGCCGACCAGGCGCGGGTCTCGGGTGACGTGGCCCGTGTGGAAGGCTTCACCTCGGCGGCCATCGCGGCCCGCGCAGGGGTGACCCCTTCGATCCTCAACGTGCGCATGGGGACGGTCACCGAGGTCTTCGAGGCCTTCGTGAGCACGGTGGACTGGAACCTGGGCGCGAGTGTGCCGGTGCGTGTTCCGGCGCATCGTACCCTCACGGCGTGGCGTCGCGGCACCGACGGTATCACGCGGATCCTGAGCTTCACCACGCCGTCGGACTCCGCGCCGATCCTGTCCCCACTGATCCTCAGCCCGACGGGCCCGGTTGCTGCCCCGTTTGCCGGCGCGAGTGCCTTCTACCAGGAAACCACCCGCATCACATCGTTGGGCACGAACACCGCCAACGCGCCGGTCACGGACGCGTACTGGATGGCGCTCTCCGGATATGTGCGGATCCGGGAGACGAGCAACGGCGCGGTCTGCCCGGTGGAGCCGTCGAAGGTGGGGGTGACTGGCGTGGTGTGCCGGCAGGCGCGCTTCAGCGTGCGCTTCGATGTGGCGATGCAGCGCCTCCTCGTGCGCCCCTACACGTTCACAGCATCGACGGAGTCGCGCCGGGTGAGCCTGGCGACGGACCAGGCGGTGTCGGGCTACAAGTTGGTGTTGTCGTGTGCGTCGCCCACGGCCAACCGGGGCTGCGGATAAGGCGATCCCGAGGGGCCAGCGCTGGGGAATGAAAACAGGGGGAGCGACCATCGCTCCCCCTGTCTCTACTCCGTCCCGCGTGCGGGGCTCAGTCTTCCGGGTCCAGCACCCTCTTGATCTGCGCGCGTGCGTCGGCGATGTGGGCACGCGTCGTGGCGTCGCGCGCGCGACCTACGGCGCTCGCGAGGTCGCGGTCCAGCGCCGTGAGTTCGGCGCGGAAGACCGCCCGGATGTCGCTGGTCGCCCGCGGGCCGGCCAGCTGTGCCGCGAACTCCGGCGGGAGCCCGGCGGGCAGCGCCGGGGTCGGCGGCGGGTTGATCTTGCTGGCGGCGACCAGGATGAAGCGTCGCTGCAGCTCACGGCGGAAGGCGTCCGAGGCGGGATTGCTGGCCTTCAGCTCGGAGAAGATCCCGTTGCGCACGTCGCTGACAAACTCCGAAAGGGAGTAGGCGTCCGCCTTGTTCGAGGCCATCGCCTCGAACTCGATGAGCCGCTCCATCCGGCGATCGTTGAACAGGCCACCGAGGATCCCGTTCTGCTGCTGGTGGATGCGGCGCAGCGCCCCCTCGACCTCGATGCGGCGGAGGATCTCCGGCACGAGGAAGTAGGTGGGGGTCGC
>JAEUJK010000606.1 GCA_016794735.1 Gemmatimonadota bacterium
TCGTCGTCGACCGCGAGGCCGCGCATGCGGACGCTCACGAGGGACGAGACACCCGGCTCCTGCATGGTCACGCCGTACACCGCGTCCGCCGCCTCGGTGGTGGTCCGGGGATTGTGCGTGATCACGATGAACTGCGTCCGCTCCTTGAACTGCGTCAACATGCGCACGTACCGGCCGATGTTGGCGTCGTCCAGCGGGGCGTCCACCTCGTCGAGCAGGCAGAACGGGCTCGGCTTGGTGAGGAAGATGCCGAAGAGCAGGGAGAGGGCCACCAGGGCGCGCTCACCGCTCGAGAGCAGGTGGATCCGCTGCGTCCGCTTGCCGCGCGGCGAGGCGTGCACCTCGATGTCGCAGTCCAGCGGAAGCTCCGGGTTCTCCAGGCGGAGGTCGCACTCGCCACCGCCAAACAACGTCATGAAGATCTGGCGGAAGTTGTCCCGCACCTGCGCGAACGTCGCGAGGAACATCTCGCGTGCGGTCGTGTCGATCTCGCGGATGGCGAGCTGCAGCTTGTTGCGCGCCTCGGCGAGATCGGTGCGCTGGGTGGTGAGGAAGTCGAGGCGCTTGATCTCCTCCTCGTGTTCCTCGATCGCCAGCGGGTTCACGGGGCCCAGGCGTTCCACCTCGGCGCGCAGCTGGTCCGCCTCGGCACGGAGCGCGTCGTCATCCAGCTCGACGGCTTCGTAACTCGTCATCAGGTCCTCGAGCGGGCGGCGCCATTCCGCCTCGAGCCGCTCGCGGATCGCCGCACGCTTGCCCGACAACTCGGCGAGCCGCACTTCGCCCTGGTACAGCGACGACTCCCGTTCGTGCAGGGCGCGTCGGGTGGCATCCAGGTGTTGGTCCGCCTCGGCGAGCGCCTGGTCGGCGGCGCGCAGTGCCTCCACGGCGACCTGGTGACGCTCTTCCACGTCGCGCAACGCGTGATGCTGCGTGTCGAGATCGGCCTGCCAGTCCGCCATCTGCAACGCGAGGTTGCGATCGGTCTCGCTGAGTTCGCTCAGTTCCTGCGCGAGGGTGGTGAGGCGCGTCGTGGCGGTCGAGTACTCCTGCTCGATCCGCTTCAGGCGATCCTCAGCCACGTGCGCGCGGGCATCGAGCTGGGCGACCGTGATCTGGCCGGCGGTGCGGGTGGCGCGTGCCGCCTCGAGGGCGGCGTCGGCCTCCAGCGATGCGGCGCGGCCACGTTCCACGGCCTCGGCCAGCGTCGGCAACGACGACTCGATCGTCGCCGCATCGGCGGCCAGGGTCGCAAGCCGAGTTTCGAGGGACTCGCGTCGCTGCACGAGGCGCGTTGCGAGGGCGTCGGCTTCCTCCAACTCACGGACGCCGCGCAGGCGTCGGCGCTCGAGGTCCGACCGGATGTCGTTCGCGCGGCGGTCCTCGGTTTGTGCCTGTGACATGCGCTCCGACGCAGCCGACACGGCGGCATCGGCCTCGGCCATCGTCTCGCGCGCCAGCGCGGCGACTTCCTGCAGGCGGGCACGGCCATCGTGCGCGGCCTGGAGTTCGGCGCGCAGGGCAAACAACTCGGCGCGCCGACGCAGCGGGCCTGGGCCCGAGACGGTGCCGGGGAGCCAGACGGCGCCGCGCGCGTCGATGAACGCGGCACCGTCGTCTACCGGTTGGACGTGCGCGAGCAGCGTGCGCACCCACGTCGCGGCGGCTGCGGTGACGTCCACCTGCGTCAGCAGGTCGCCCGCTTGCTGCTCGGGGGTCTGGCTGACCACGTCCAACGGCAGCAGCAGGAGCGGACCCGGATTGGTCTGCACGTGCCAGGCGCGCACCGCGTCGGCCACGGCGCCATCACGAACAACGACGGCGTGCAGCGTCATCCCGAGGAAACGCTCCACGAGTGCGGCCGATGCCGTCCCGGCGCTGACGAAGTCGGAGACCGGGCCAAGGATGGCGCCCTCGCCGAACCGCTCGCGCTCGCGGAGCAGGCGAGCGGCCGCCGGCGCGAGGCCGACGCGTTCCCGCTCGAGTCCCTCGAGTGCGCTGAGGCGAGCTTCCAGGTTGGCACAGCTGTCCTGCGACGCCTGCCAGGCCGTGCGCGCTGCGGCTTCGCGCTCGCGTGCTTCCCGCGCGGCTTCACGTGCCGCGGCCAGGGCAGCGGTGGCGCTGGTGACGTTGGCTGCGGCGGCGAGCATCGACTCGTCGCACGCGGCAATCTCTCGTTGGAGCGCCGCGGCGGCGTCCACGAGGACCTCGCGTTCGGCCGCCAGCTGGCTCGTGCGGGCCTCGAGTTCGGTCGACTCCCGACGGGCACCGTCGGCTTCCATCTCGAGGCGGCGAATCTGGTCGCGGGCCTCGCGGAGGACGCGTTCGGCGTCCTCGACGGCGCGACGACGTTCGGTCACCATCGCGCGCGTGGCGTCTTCCGCCGCACTCAGCGCGGCCACTTGCTCGATCGCCGCCGCCGCTTCGGCGCGCACCACGGTGAGTTCCTCGGTGGCGCGCTCCCGGTCGGCGACGAGTCGCTCGCCGGTCATCGCGCCATCACGCTGTTCGTCTTCCGCGCGCTGGCGTCGCTCGATCGCGTGACGACGGCGCTCCTCGCCGACCGCCATCTCGCCGCGCAGCGCCTGCACGCGCTGTTGCTGCTGGGCGAGGAGCTGTGCGAGTTCATTGCGGGTGCCTTCGCTGGCCGCGCGCGACTCCTGCGCCGCGGTGCGCGCCTGCTCGGCATCCGTGACCGCCGTTCCTGCGCCGGGTGCACTCTCCCGCAACTCCGCGACGCGAACCTCGAGTTCCTGCAGCTCCGCGTGCCATGCCGCCATCTCGCGCGACGCGAGCGTCAGCTCGACGCCAAAGCGGCGCTTCATCAACTCCTCGCTGCGCTCCGCCTTCTTGCGCTGGCGGGCGAGCGATCGCACCTGGGACTGGACCTCGGTGATGAGGTCGTCGAGCCGGTTCAGGTCGAGTGCGGTTTCTTCGAGGCGACGCTCCGTGCTGCGACGGCGGTCGCGGTACAGGCCCACGCCGGCCGCTTCCTCGAACAGCTCACGCCGGTCATCCGGCCGGTCGGAGAGCAGCGCATCGATCATCTTGGCTTCGATGACCACGCCGGTGTCCGCACCGAGCCCGGTCCCGCGCAGCATGTCGTGGATGTCGCGCAGGCGGCACGCGGCACCGTTCAGCAGGTATTCGCTCTCCCCCGACCGCGACAGGCGGCGGGTCACCACCACTTCCTTGAAGGCGACCGGGAGCTGCCCGTCCTCGTTCTCGAAGTGCAGCGAGACCTCGGCGACATTCACCGCGCGACGCGCCGACGACCCCTGGAAGATGACCTCCTCCATCTTGGCGCCGCGGAGCAGGCGCGCCCGCTGCTCGCCCAGCACCCACCGCACGGCGTCGGACACGTTCGACTTGCCGCACCCATTGGGGCCGACAATCGCCGTGACGCCGTTGTCGAAGAGCATCGTCGTCGCGTCGGCGAACGACTTGAACCCCTGCATTTCCAGCTTGGTCAACCGCACTACGATGTGCTCCCGACCCGGACAACCAGGGTCGATTGAATGTTCAGCGAATCGAGGTCGTGCTTGAAGGACGCGGCGTCGGCACTCGCGGCGAACGCCCCGACGTAGATGCGCCACACGCTGGCAGAATCGCGAAGGGCGTACGCCGGCAACTGGCGACCATGATATCCGGCAACCTTCACGCGAGCCATGGCATTGTCGAGCGCAGAGTCCACGAGAAGGGCGAAGGGAGCATGGGTCACACCGCCGCCGGAGGGAGGAACGAGCCCGCGCGTGCGCAATGCGGCGAGAAAGTTCTCCGCCGAGAGGCTGTCTGAAAAGGCGCCCAGCAACACATGGAACCAGGTGGCGCTGTCACCGGGCATTTTGACGGGCGCGAAGGTCGGGGCCGGCAGCGAGTCGCCGAGCGTGGTCACCAGCGACTGCGCGTCGGGGCGCGAATTGAGAAATCTCAACTCGGCGACCCATGCCGCGTCCGACGTGATGCGCGGCGCCACTTCCGGCAGCGCGGTCGTCGCGGGCGCGACCACGGAGTCGAAGGCCGCCTGGACCGGGTCCTGCCCCAGGCCAATCCGCGAGCGCACCTGCGGCACCATGAGCAGCAGGGCGATCCCGGCCGCGGCGACGATCCCCCAGCGCGTCAGCGGGTTGGCCCGAGCCGGCGCTTCCGGCATCACCGAGGCCAGCGAGGCGGTGCGCAGCGTCGCCCCCGTGTGCACCTCGCCCAAGCGCTTCACGCCGCTCGGGATCTCCGCTTCGCCGACCGTGAGCGCACCATCCAGCTGGGTCAGCAGCGACCCGAGCCCGGGGATGCCCGTCGGCGCGCTCACGAGGAGCAGGGCGCCGGCCCGGTGCACCTGTTCGCTCAGCGAAAACCACCGGCGGCTCGCCAGCACATCCTCGGCGAGCGCTCCCTCGGCGCCCGGCGGCAGGATGAACAGGTTCGGCGAGTCCTTGGTCGGCTGTGCCGCGCGTCCAAGCGAGACCCCGTAGCGCACCATGTCGCTGATCCCGGGGTGGTCATCCCCGGTGCCGTCGTCGAACGGCGGCAGCAGGTGCGCCAGGAAGACGCGACGGTGCAGGGCCTGTGCCCGGGCAATCCCGTCGGCCACCGCACGAACCGCGATCAGGTCGTCGCCAATGACGGCAACGGCAGACACGCCATCGATGAGGGAGGCCACTCGCTGGCCCGCGTTCTCCCAGGCGTTCTCGAAGAGCTGTTGGTCGATGCTCAGGTTCCGCCTCCCGCCTCGTACACCCAGAAGGTGTGTCCCGACGCGCGCCCCGCGCGTTCCGCCTCATCCCGCGAACCAAACGGGCCCATGATCACGCGGTAGACCGTGGTGCCGTCGGCCGTGCTCACGGACACCCTGGGCCGTTCACCATTGACCGAGATCTCGTCGACCAGGCCCTGCGCGCGCTCCGAGCTCAACACCGCCGCAAACGAGAGAATCCATCCACCGCGCCCACGCGAGGTGGCCTCGGCGGGACGCGCCGGTTCAGGCGGCGCGGGTGGTGGCGGAGCAGCCGGAGTTGCGCCGGGCGCCGTGGCGGCCGGCGGTGTGTCCATCGCGCCAGCGATCGGGGCGGCGAGGCTGTCCCCGCTGCGGAAGGCCACCGGCTGGTCCAGGCCGCGCGCACGCGGACGGAAGCCGTTCCACCGGGCGAAGAACCAGATGTCGTTGGCCCCGTTGCCCACACGGCGCCGCTCGCGCCCGGCGCGCGGTTCGATGAAGGCCACGTCATTGCCCTGCCACGCCACCACCGTGCCGTCGAAGGCGACGGTCGGCAGGTCGGCGCGCCACTTGGTGGCGACCGCTCCCACGATCTCCTCGGTACCAACGTCCACGACCCACGCGCTGTCGCCCCGCACGGGGCGCACGAGAAGGAAGCGGCCGAGCGGGTCCATGCGCAGCTCCGTCGCCATCCCGGGGAGTTTGGTGCTTCCCCCGATCTCCCGCGCGTAGCGATCGAGCCGCTGGAGCCGCGACGAGCCCGCGTGGGCGATGAACACCCGGTCGCCGGAAGGCGTCGGCGCGAGCGCGAGCACCTCATCGCCCACGTCGAACTCCTCCACACCATCGAACGCCCCCGGGGGAACACTCCACAGCTTGTCCCCGGCGGCGACGTACGCGCGATCGCCCATCGCCGTCACGGTGGCCCGCGTGATGGAATCGACGGCGAGCGAGTCGGTGACGGCGTCATCGGGCGGCCGCATGCGGAGTACCGCGTTGCGTCCGCCGCGGTTCGCGACCACGAGCACGTTGCCGTCGGCCGCCGGGAGCACGCGACCGATCGGGTCCGATTGCGGCGACTGCCAGTCGCCACTCGGGGTCATGCGCACCACGCTGCCGCTCGCGGTCGTGCCGAACACCGCCCATCCATCCGACGAGACTACCGATGCAAAGCTGGCGCGCGTCGGGCGGCGCACGGCGCCAAGCCGCAGGTCGACCCAGCCCGGGGATCCGGTCGTGTCGGAGAAGGCGAGCAACCCGTTCTCCTGGTCGAACGCCAACACGCGTTCGGTCGGCGGTGCGACGTGCGTGGAACGCCAGATCGTGGAGTCGAGCGCGGTGAACCGGTACGCGCGCACGATGCCGCCACCACGTGGAATGCGCACCACGACCGGATCGGGGCCCGCCGGGATCCGTCCTTCAGTTGCGCCATCCTGGCTCGCGCCACCACAGGCGGCGAGCAACCACACGGCGAGGCAGGGAAGGGGGGTGCGCACCGGGGGAAAATAACCCTCCCGATGCGAAGCGGGGCCACCGGCGAACGTTCGCCCGTGGCCCCGAACCGTCAGCTTGACAGACGGCTCAGAACGACTGTCCGAGCGTCCACATCCAGTACCCCTTGCGCCCCGGTCGGTCGAGCGGGATCGCGTAATCCCAGCGCACCAGCGCGAACCCGAACAGGTTGAGCCGGATCCCCGCGCCGTAGCTGCGCAGGACGTAGCGCTGCTTGTCTTCGTCGTAGCCGGCCGGCCTGCGGAGCGACACCGACTGCCCGCGCTGGAACGCCAACCCGGCGTCGTAGAAGAAGAGGCCGTCGACCGGCGGCAGCGAGATCGGGATCAGGCCGAGGTCGAACCGACGCACGAGCGGGAAGCGCAGCTCGGCGTTGGCGAATGCCACCCGCGAACCCAGGAGTTCGGTGGCGCTGCACGACGAGTTGTCGTTGACCAGCCCGCCGCAGAACTGCGAGGTGAACTGCTCGCGGTCGTAGCCACGGATGAAGTCGGGGCGCCCGATGTACTTGGGGAACTCCATCTCATCGCGCCCGACACCTACGTTGGCCTGCGCGCGCCACGCAAAGGTCAGGAAATTGAACAGCAGCGGCACGTACCGGCGGTAGTCGGCCGTGAGCTCCGTCCACTGCAGCTGGCCAACCGACGGCTCGGCCTGGAAGCGGAAGCGGCGTCCGCTGATCGGCGAGGTGTACCCGAACAGCGTGTTGTCCGAGACGTACGCGGCAAACGGGCCGAAGTAGGAGCGATTGCGGCCAGGCTGCACGGCCGTCGTCACGAAGTCGGACGCGAAGCCGGTGCCGTAGTCGACCAGGCGCTGGATCGTCGCCACCGACGACGCGAGGTTCGTCGCGTTGAGGCCGAACTCCCAGCGCGTGAAGCGGTTCTTCGGCCGCATCGCGATCGCAAAACCCTGTCGGATGATGAACCGCGCGATGTCGTAGCTCTGCACCGTGCGCGGCAACCCATTGCCGACCGGCTCCTCCCGATAGTCGTTGAGGAAGAAGATCGGGGTCTGCGCCAGCCCCGCGGTGTACTGCAGGCGGCGCGCACGATTGGTGTAGGCGCCGTAGAAGTACGCTTCGCTCAGGCGTCCATTGATCTGCCCGGCCACGGCCAGCTGGTTGTTCCCCAGCATGTCGCCAAGCACGATCGCCGTGCCCCCAAACAATCCGCGGCCGTAATTGTCCTGGGCGTATCCCACGCTGGGACGCGAGATGTACTCCGGGTGGAGGCCAGGGCGGTACTTG
>JAEUJK010000693.1 GCA_016794735.1 Gemmatimonadota bacterium
ACCGACGCCCCCATCGACGTGCTCCGTTTCTCCGGATCGCGTCCGGCGTAATTCGCGGCTTGACCCCCGCACGGGCCCCCGATTCCATTCCGGGATGAGTTTCCGCCTGTACAACACGCTCACCCGCTCGGTTGAGCCCTTCGCCCCGGCCGACGGCGAGACCGTCCGCATGTACACGTGCGGCCCCACGGTCTACGACCCGGCCCACGTCGGGAACTTCCGCACCTTCCTGTTCAACGACCTGATGCGCCGCGCCTTGCGGCTGCAGGGGTGGAAGGTCGTGCAGGTGCAGAACCTCACCGACGTCGACGACAAGATCATCACGCGCGCCGCCGCAACGGGAAAGACCATCATCGAGGTGACCGAGCCGATCACCGAGATCTTCCACAAGGATCGCCGGTACCTGCGCATCGAGGACGCCGAGGTGTATCCCAAGGCGACGACGCACATCCCGGAGATGGTCGCGCTCGTGCAGACGCTGCTGGACAAGGGCGTGGCCTACACGGCCGAAGACGGTTCCGTGTACTTCGGCATCGATCGATTCCCGGCGTACGGTAGGCTGTCGCGCCTGGACACGCGCGAGATTCGCAGCGGGGCCCGCGTCGCGCAGGACGACTACTCCAAGGAGAACGCGCAGGACTTCGCGTTATGGAAGGCCGCGAAGCCCGAGGACGAAGCCGCGAGCGCCGCGTGGGATGCCCCGTTCGGCCGCGGTCGGCCGGGGTGGCACCTCGAATGCTCGGCGATGGCGATGAAGTACCTCGGCGAGACCCTCGACATCCACGGGGGCGGGATCGACCTGGTCTTCCCGCACCACGAGGACGAGATCGCCCAGAGTGAGGCCGCGACCGGGAAGGTCTTCTCGCGCTTCTGGTGCCATGGCGAGTTCCTGCAGATCGACGGGACCAAGATGTCCAAGCGTCTCGGGAACATCACGACGGTGAAGGACCTGCGGGAACGCGGGATCTCCGCCGCGGCGCTCCGGCACTTCGTGTACAGCACGCACTACCGCAAGCAGATGAACCTCTCCGGCGAGGGGCTCGAGGCCTCGCTGGAGGCGGTCCGGCGGGTCGGCGAACTGGCGCACCGGCTGGAGACGGCCCGCGGCGGGACCCCGGAGCTGGCGGTGGCCGCGCGGGAAGGGGAGGCGGCCTTCCGGGCGGCGCTCTCCGACGACCTGAATGCCCCGGAGGCGGTGGCCGCCCTGTTCGGGTTCCTGCAGCGGGCCAATGCCGAGCTGGACCGGAAGGGCGGGGATCAGGAGGCGCTCGCCGAGGCGCGGCGGGTCTTTCTATTGATGGACGGGGTGCTGGATATCTCGCCTCGGGTGACCCGGGTGCTGGTGGGTCCCGACACGGTGGAGCCGGCGCTGGCCGCCTTCACGGACCTGGACGAGGCCGAGCGGTCGGGGTTTGCCTGGGGGGTGGAGCGGCTTCAGGCCCGGCTGGCGGCCCGGAAGGCGCGGGATTTCGCGGCGGCGGACGCGATCCGGGCGGAAGTGGAGGGTCGCGGGTTCGTCGTGAAGGACATGCCGCTCGGGACGCAGCTGGAGCGCTGGCGGTAGGGAGGGGGCCCCGGGGGGGGCTCGCCCCGGGTCTTTCGCCTTGGAGGCGTATGGGCATCCTCGGCCCTGCCGTCTGCCGTCTGCCGTCTGCCGTCTGCCGTCTGCCGTCTGCCGTCTGCCGTCTGCCGTCTGCCGTCTGCCGTCTGCCGTCTGCCGTCTGCCGTCCGCCCGTAACCCCTTTAGCGCCAACGGATTGACACGTCCGCTGGTGCCAGCTAGCATTCCAAGCTCGCGAAAAACGGGCATTCTGCTGACGTAGCTCAATTGGCAGAGCAGCTGATTTGTAATCAGCAGGTTGCGAGTTCGATTCTCGCCGTCAGCTCTGCAGGTGAAGTACGGCAGTGGTGGTTCGTTCGAGCGGTGGGGTACCCAAGTGGCCAACGGGAGCAGACTGTAAATCTGCCGGCTTATGCCTTCGAAGGTTCGAATCCTTCCCCCACCATGGGCGACCCTGGGGTCGTTAGGTCGGCGCGCGATGCGGGAGTAGCTCAGTTGGTAGAGCGCAAGCCTTCCAAGCTTGATGTCGCGGGTTCGAGCCCCGTCTCCCGCTCTGGGGTTGCAGGTAGTTTGTGCAGGTGCGTGTGCTGACGTAGCTCAGTTGGTAGAGCACACCCTTGGTAAGGGTGAGGTCACCGGTTCAATCCCGGTCGTCAGCTCTGGAAGTGTGGTGAGGACTGGCGCGCGCGTGATGGCAGGTGCGCTGGTGGAGGCCTCATCGCAGCAGGCGGTTTTCACTGCCGTCTGCCGTCTACCGTCTGCCGTCTTCAGGAACCGACATGCCCCGCGACAAGATCATCCTCGCGTGTAACGACTGCAAGAATCGCAACTACTTCACCACGAAGAACAAGCGCACGCATCCCGAGCGCGTCGAGTGGAAGAAGTTCTGCCCGCGGTGCAACAAGCACGTCGTCCACAAGGAAACGAAGTAACCGTGAGCACTGACGTCGTCGTCACCCAGAGCCTGCCGCAGCGCCTCGTGCGTTTCTACCACGACGTGATGGCGGAAATGAAGAAGGTGACCTGGCCGGACCAGCCGCAGGTGCGTTCGCTGGCGATCGGGGTCATCGTGCTGTCGCTGTTCATTGGTGCGGTCATCGGCCTCATGGACCTGCTGTTCCAGTCGGTCCTGGTGCGCTGGATTCCCTCGTTGTTCGGAGGTTAGGCGTGGAGGTCCATCGCTGGTACGCCATCCAGACGACGGCGGGGCATGAGAACAAGGTGAAGTCGCTCATCCTGCGGAAGATCGAGCAGGATTCGCGGCCACCCGAGGACAAGCTCATCCGCCAGGCGATGGTCCCGACGCAGGAAGTCGTGGAGCTCAAGAACGGCAAGAAGGTCACCGTCGATCGCAAGCTCTACCCCGGCTACGTGCTCGTGGAGATGCTGTGGAACCAGGAGTCGGCCCACATCATCAACTCGATCCAGGGGGTCATCAAGTTCGTGCAGCACGGTCTCGGTGGCGCGGCCCAGGAGCCGATGGCACTGCGACAGGACGAGGTCCGGCGACTGCTCGGCCTCGCGGATGAAAAAGAGGAAGAAGCACCGATCGAGGAGATCCCGTTCCTCATCGGCCAGGCGGTGGCCATCACCGAAGGGCCGTTCACCGACTTCAATGGCACGGTGGAGGAAGTGATCCCGGACAAGGGCAAGGTGCGAGTCTCGGTTTCGCTCTTTGGCCGTCCGACGTCGGTCGAGCTGGATTACCTGCAGCTGAAGGGTTACTGAGCAGGTCGCAGGAAGCGGTAAGGATGTCGCGCGAGGGGAGCTGCGAGCGCGCCATCTGGCAGGACCGACGGGAGTCGTGCGGTTTCGTCCCGTCCAGCAGCCACCGGCCTTTGCGCGGGGCGGCCGCTTAGCGGCGAGGAGCGCACCGTCGGCAGACCAC
>JAEUJK010000712.1 GCA_016794735.1 Gemmatimonadota bacterium
GGTAGCGGCCCCGGTGTTCACCGGAGGGGTCATGGCCCGTCGCACCTGGGTCCTCATGTTGGCCAGCGTGATGATGGTCCCGGCCGCCGCCCACGCGCAGCGCGTGCGGGGCAACGTCGTCGAATCCGACGCCAGCACCCCCGCGGCCCACGTCGCCCTGCTCCTTGTGGACAGTGCAGGGACGATGGTCGCCCGCGGCCAAACTGGCGGAAGCGGTGCCTTCGAGCTGGCGGCACCCACACCGGGCCGCTACGCGATCCGTGCGCTGCGCGTGGGATTTGCCCCCACCGTGTCCGAGATGTTCACGCTGGGCCCCGGGTCCGTGCACACCCTGCGCGTCGTTCTCGCCGGCCAGCGCGTCACCCTGCCGTCCGTGCAGGTGACCGATCGCGCCGCGTGCGGAAGCACGCGCGGCACCGGTGGCGCCTTGCTGGATGTGTGGGACCAGGCGCGCGCGGCGCTGCAGGGGGCGAGTATGACCCGCGGCGAGGGCATTGCGTCGACCACGCGCGTGGCGTGGATGCGCAGCCGGTCGCTGGAGGGAGATGGCGACGCGCAGGTCCTGTTCGACCAACCACGGGAAAGCAGCGGCGAGGCCTTCCGCAGCCGCAGCGCGTCGGAGCTGGTCCGCCACGGGTTCATGACCGAGGACGGGGACTCCGTGGAGTTCCATGCGCCAGACGCCCAGGTCCTGCTCGATCCCGAGTTCGCCGCGTGGTACTGCTTCGGGTTGGTGGCGCCGCCCGCCGAACACCCCGACTGGCTCGGGCTCTCGTTGCGTGCACAAGGCGCAGTGGAAGGTCGGGTGACCATCGAGGGCACGCTGTGGCTGACGCGCAGCGGTGCACTGCAGCACTTCGAGTATCGCTACGCCGGCATCGACAAGGTGTATGACGAAGCCGAGCCCGGCGGTCGTGTGGACTTCCTGCAGCTGCCAGGCGGGCAGTGGATGGTCTCGCGGTGGATGTTGCGCATGGGCGAGGCGCTCACCGAGGTCCGGCGCCAGAGCGTGGGGCGCAACGAAAGTCGCTGGCAGCGCACGCGCCTGTTGCGCGTGGTGGAGCGTGGGGCGTGGGTCCATCGCGTGCAGCTGGCCGATGGCCAGTTCGTCGAGCCTAATCGCGGCGTGATGCGGCTGATGGTTGCGGCAGCGGACCAGGGGCCTGAACTCCTGCAGGGCAGTGACGTCGAGCTGCCCGACGAGGCGCTCTCGGCCACCGTGCCGGCCAGCGGACATGTCACCCTCGACGGGGTGGCACCCGGGGCGTATCGCGTCCTCGTCCGGACCCCGCTGATGCGCGACGTTGGCCTCGCGCCGGAGACGACCACGGTCGCCTTCCTTCCATCGAGTGGTGAGGTGCGCATTGCGGCGCCGTCACTGACCACGGTCAAGCAACGCCTCTGTCCGACCAATCCACGCGAGGCCATCGCGGCGGGTCGCTGGGTCGCGGGAGGCGGCACCCCCACGCTCGCCGTGCGTCGTGCGCAGGACGTGGCCGGGCCCGGCATTCCGGTGGTTGTCGATGCCGAGGGACGCTGGCATGCGTGCGGACTGTCCAAGGGGGTGAGCTACACCCTGGTCAGTGGCGCTGACGAGGCGAGCGGCACCACGCGCTTCCGGATCCCGCGCACGGTGGACATCGCACTCGTGGGGGTGCAGGGGCGGCCGGTGATGCCCGTCGCAGAGCGCCTTCCCGAGGCGCCCACGATCGAGGCGGACGGCGCCCGGCTCGTCGTGCGTGCCTTTGCGGCGCGCGACTCGACCCCGCTGCTCGATGCGCAGGCCGTGCTCGATGACTCGCTGCTCGTGCGGCCCACGGCGAGCGGTGAGTTGCGGTATCGCGCCCTCGCGCCCGGCGATCACCTGCTCACCGTACGACGACTCGGCCACACGCCGTCGATCCAGACCATCACGCTCGTCCCCGGTGAACCCCTCGAGATGCAGGTCTTCCTCGAGCGCTTGCCGCAGCTGATGTCGGAGGTCGTGGTGCGCGGCCGTACCCTCCGCGTCCCGACGAAGTTCGTGGACGTGTTGCGCCGGACGGCATCCGGGTGGGGGACCGTGTTCACGCGGGAGGATTTCCAGAACGCAACCGACGTGAAGAACGTCCTCTGGCGCGTGCCCGGGATCCGGGCGAGCGACAACGGGATCACCTTCGCCCGGTGCGCCGGTGAGCTTCCCGGGAATCTCCTCGCCCAGGCGCAGGGTGGTGAGGCGGTGACCAGCACGACGGCGAGCACGGTGGGGGAGACGCCGAGCACC
>JAEUJK010000757.1 GCA_016794735.1 Gemmatimonadota bacterium
CCGACGTCCATCCGGGTGCCACGCCGACGCCACGTCGTTGTAGATGCGCGTCGCGCGATGGTCGTCCCACACGAGCTGTGGCACGGAGTCGCGAGGTGGGATCACATGGATCCACCGATCGATCGCATCGTCGCTCTCGCGATCCACCAGCAACGCCCCCTGCGGTGACCACGCCATGTCCACCACGCGCACCGCATCGTCGTTTGCCAGCGGCAGCCAGGTGATGCGCTGCGTGGCCACGTCCAGCAGGCCGACGCGCCGGACTTCGTTCGTGTCGCCCGGATAACTCCGGCGCAGCACGTTCATCGTCGCCGAATCGCCGAGGTAGTAGGGAAAGCCGACTTGCCGCACGCGCCGCCGATCCACGAAGTGAATGGCGATCCGTCGCGCGTCGGGCGACCAGGTGTAGGCCGGGGCACTCCCGCCCCACGTGGCCGTGCCGACTTCTGCATCGCGTCGGTAGTACGTGCCGAGCGGGACATGGCCGACCGCTGGCGCCGCGAGGGTCGTCAGCCGGCGTGGGGTGCCGCCACCGGTCGCCACGAGCCACAGGTCGCCGTCGCGCAGGAAGGACAATGATTGGCCATCCGGGGCCAGTGCGAGGTCGGACTTGCCGCCGCCGTCCGTCGTGAGTCGCTGCGGAGCGGTAGGGTCATCCGGGCGCTGCGCCTGCGCGTTGGCAGGCACCGTGGCCGTCGCGATCCGCCAGATGTCCCCGCCGCGCAGGAAGTAGATCGTGCGGCCGTCCGCGCTCCAATTGATGTCGGAGACGGACTCCGTTCCGCCGACCAGGCGACGCCGCCCGGTGCCATCGGCCCCCACCGCCCAGAGTTCGCGGACCGGAAGTCCCTGCTCGTTCCACAGGAACGCGAGCGTGCGACTGTCTGGTGACCAGCTCGGTGCCGCTGGCGATATGCCGGTCAGCGATGGCGTGGCGACGAGCCGGTCGATCGTGAGCCGCGTCGGCTGCGCGACGAGGGCGACGGGGCACAGCAACGTCGCGAGGAGATGGCGGAGGCGCATCCCCGAAGATGGCGAGCGGGCGGGTGAATCCGCGAGCCGCATTTCGGGTCCGGGATCGCGCACGCGAGCCACGCGGCTCCCGAGTGTGTCTTCGCCGGGTTGGACTGGGTGTGGCCGGATTTCCCGTCGCGTTACGCCTCCTGGTCATACCCTCTGCGAGAAGATCCCATGCGCGCCCTCCGTTCCCTGCTGATCGCCCCGTTTGTGCTGGTGGCGTGCAGCGATTCCACCACTGGTCCCCGGTCCGTCGTCGACCGCCCCATCGACGCAACGGCCAGCGTCATCAACATCTGGACCCCCGAGTTGCTGTCGCTCCCGTCGGGCCATGACATCGGGGAGGCCGAGGACATCAACGACAGCGGGCTGATCGTGGGATGGACCGAGGACTTCAGTGGGACGAGCCCGATGCCGGTGCGGTGGTCCACGGGCGGCACCCCGTCGATCCTCACCATGCCTGGCACCGCCAACGGTGGGAATGCCGTCGCGATCAACAATGCCGGACAGATCGTCGGCTGGGTGAAGAGCAGCGGGGTGAACCAGCCCGCGCGGCTCGGGGCGTCGCCCGCCCTCCTGATGCCCGGATTCCGCGGAAGCGCGATGGACATCAACGCGTCGGGCGCCGCCGTTGGGTACGTCTACGCGTCCCCCAGCTCGAGCGTGTCGTGGCCCCTGCACTGGACGGCCGGCGGCACGCCGTCGTTTCTCGCCATCCCGACGGGGTACTTCGAGGCGGCGGCCACGGGCATCAGCGACGATGGAACGATCACCGGTTGGGCACACTACAGGACTCAAGCAGGAACCATCGTCTTCGAGGACTACCGGGCGGTGATGTGGAGCTCGCCGTCGGCCACGCCGGTGTTGCTGGGCCCCTCGAGCAGCGTGTCGGCGCCCACGGTGTCCATGTCACCCGACGGCGTGATCATGATTGCCCGGGACAATGGGAGCACCGGCTTCTCGCAGTCCTTTGCCGCACCGTATGACGCGATGCTGGGGAGCACCACGAGCATTGTCACCCGGGCGCGCAACGATCGCCGTCGCATGGTCGGCCACGATCCCGCCACGAACATCGCGCATACCCGTCGCGATGGCACCACCACAGGCCTCGTGCAGCCGGCCGGTTCGGTGGCCTCGTCG
>JAEUJK010000788.1 GCA_016794735.1 Gemmatimonadota bacterium
ACGCCGACCACGAAGACGTCGGCCATGGACCACTTGCTGAGCGAGCGCACCGTGAGGTACAGGCGTCGCTGCCTGTCCCCCTTCCACGCGAGGATCACGAAGAACGCCGCCGCCTTGAGGAAGGGAATCGTCACCGAGAACAGCAGGATCAAGCCGGCGACAAAAGCGTTCCCGGATTTCCACAGGCTCTCGACCGCTTGCAGGATGCTCTGGGTCTGGCGGAAGATCTCGCGGGTCTGGCCCAGCAGGGAGATCGAGGCGGTGATCGTCATCATCGGCTGCCGTAATCCGGGGACAAGCAGCACGAGGGAGACGAGGGTCAGGACGAGGGCGAGTCGGTTGCGCGTGCTCATGGCGAGAGATGGAGGCCACCAAGCATAGCACCCACGGCTACGCCCAGCGAACCGCGAGGCTCCGGGCCCGATGCGACGACGCGTGTCCGTGGTTCCCCGAGCCCTCCGCCGTCCGTCCAACCCGCCTTTCCGGGCAGACCCTGCAGGGTGACAGACCCCAGTCGCAATTCGTCCTTGGGGAATACACGGGACCGGCCTCGCCGCCGCTTCCAGACCCGCCATGGCCTCTCCCTCACCCACCTCGGTCCAGTACGTCGACGAGCCGCCGCCGACCCTCGGCACCCGGTGGCGTCGACTCTGGGAACCGCCCGAGCAATTCCTGCTCGACGCGGGCAAGGAGGGTGAACTGCTCATCGGTCGCGTCCGCATGGGACTGACCGGCGTGTTGCTCCTGATTCCGCTCACGAGCCTCCTGGTCGCGCCGCGCGCGGAGTGACGCGAGCACATCGTGGGACTCGGCGTGACGCTCATTGCCTTCGTCATGGCGGTGGCGGTGTACCTGACGCTACGGCGCGATGCCCGGCACACCTGGCTGCCGATGGCGACGTCGTTGTTCGACGTCACGCTCATCAGTGCGGCGAACTTCTCCTACGCGTTTGTCGCCGATCCGCACCAGGCCACGAACAGCAAGGTCACGTTCGACACCTACTTCATCGCCCTCGGCGCCACCTGCCTGCGCTACGACAAGCGCGTGGCGTTCGTCGCCGGCACCGCGGCCATGGTGCAATACGCGGCGAGCCTGGTGTTCATCTACAACCGGTGGCCGCTCGAGATGTCGATGAGCGCGGAGAGTGTCTTCAATCCGTACGGCCGCTTCCAGTGGTCCGACCACATCTCGCGGCTCATCCTGCTGCTCACTGCCACGGCGCTCTGTGTCTTTGTCGTCGGGGGCATCCAGCGCCAGCGCAAGCTGTCCAATGCCGACGCGCTCACCGGCGTCTTCAACCGGCGGTTCTTCGACGACTACTTCGCGAGCGAGATGGAGCGGGCCATGCGCTTCAAGAGCACGGTCGCGATTGCCATGATCGACGTCGACTACTTCAAGCAATTCAACGATCGGTTCGGGCATGCGGCCGGCGACGTGGCCCTGCGGCGCGTGGCGCGGGCCCTCCAGCTTGCCGTGCGTCGCAGTGACCTCGTGGCGCGATACGGTGGCGAGGAGTTCGTGGTTCTCTTCCGCGAGGCGTCGCTCGACCAGGCCGTTGAGCTGGTGGAGCGTATCCGGCAGGAGATCCAGTCGGTGCCGCACACCATTGGCGACGCGCGCCCGGTCCACATCACCGTGAGCGCCGGTGTCGCCTCGTGGCCCGAGGATGGTCCCACCATTGGCGACATCCTCGCGACGGCGGATCGCCGCCTCTTTGTCGCCAAGGACTCGGGGCGCAACCGCGTCGAAGGACGGGCGGCCACGCCGGCTGCCACCACGATGCGCTTCGCCTGAGCGACGCGCGTCAGCAGCAACTCCCCGTCGAGGTCGCGTTGCCCGCGGTGAACGGCAATCCACCACCGCACCCCGCAAACACCCCGTAGTGGCGCGAGAAGTCCCCGATGAAAGTGAAGTGCGGGGCGAAGCGCGTGTCGTGCAGCATGCGCCACGTGTTGCCGCACACCGGGAAGACCTTCCCCGTCGCGATGTCATGGTGCTTGTCGAGCACGAATCGATCCGGGCTGCGCTCCATCGTGCCGCGGTAGATCACCGCCTGCCCGTAGTCCTCGCACTGGCTTTCCAGTCCGTCCAGCTTGAACAGGCGATACGTCGC
>JAEUJK010000791.1 GCA_016794735.1 Gemmatimonadota bacterium
GTGGACTCGGAGCCACCCGCGATGTTCCGCAAGCGGCCGAGGGCACCGTTCGCCACGGCGGCCGCCCCGGGGGCGGACCGCGCGTTGCTGGGCATGATCAGGTCGGGGTCTTCCACTTCGAGCAGCGAGTCCGTCACGCCGCTGCACGCGACCATCGTCGCGAGCAGGACGGCCGAACCGGCCGCCCGCGTGAACCGCCCGCCGAAATGCAATGCTGCACGCATGTAGTGTGTCCTCGGTGAGCGTTAGTAGATGAAGTTGAAGCGGAAGACGAGGTACGTCGGCGGGCCGAGGGTCTGGAACTCCGACGGCACGTCACCATCGACGGTGGCCTGGAAGTCGGATTCCGGATCGGTGCCGCGGTACTTCGTCCACAACTTCAGGTTACGCGCGGAGGCCACGAAGCTGGCGCTCTTCGCGCGGAAGATCCGCTGCGCAATGCTCGGCGCGAACGTGTACTGCGCCGACGCCTCACGGAACCGGACGTACTCACCCGGCTGGAAGTAGCCGGCGTTCGTGCGGGCCGGGTGCTCCAGCGCCGCCGTCACCATCGCCTTGTCCTCGAGCGTGGCGTTCGGGTTCATGCGGCCGCCGCAGTTCGGGCGGGTGCAACGAATCCGCTCGGTGTTGTTGTACCAGCGGTGACCACCGCGGTAGTCGAACAAGGTCTGGATGCGGAGCTTGCGGTTGAGCAGCTCGAACCCGCTCGACAGCGTGCCCAGGTTCCGCGGCTGCGTGTAGCCGATGAACGTGTCGACCGAATCCACGAAGATCTCGTTGAGGTTCGGGTCGGCGAAGTACGTGATCAGGCCGTCGTTGTTCTTGTCCTTCCAGCCCAGGATCTTGTTCTCCCAGAAGCCGAACAGCGGATAACCCTCACGCACCTGCGTGTTCGTGCCGATCTGCGGCGGCGTGCCACCCAGCGACAGCAGCTCGTTGGAGTTCGACGAGTAGCTGAACGACAGGTCCCACGCGAACGCCCGACGGTCGAGTACCTGGCCGGTGATCAGGGCCTCGTAGCCCTGGTTGCGCACCGAACCGAGGTTCTGGCGCACCGAGGCGGCGGAACCGAGCGACGGCGGGACGATCGCCGAAATGAGCGCGTCGCGCGTGGTCTTGCGGTACCCGGTCACGTCCAGCGTGAGCCGGCTGTTGAACAGGCGGGCTTCGAACCCACCTTCGAACTCATCCGACCGTTCCGGCTTCAGCGACGGGTTGCCAAGGGCCGAGATCTGGAGGCCCGGCACGTCCACCGCATTCACGCTCTGGGCCGACGTGTTGAAGAACCGGAGCGCGTCGTTCGGACCAGGCTGCACGCCGGCCGCGCCGTACGAGGCACGCAGGCGGAACTGGTCGATCCAGTCGGTCTTGGGGAAGAACGACTCGTCCGACATGACCCACGACAGGCTGGCGCGCGGGTAATACACACGCTGGAAGTCCGTACCGAAGGCGCTGTTCTGGTCGGTGCGGAGCGCGCCGGTGATGAAGAGCCGGTCGTTGATCGCAGCCACCTGCTCCACGAACAGGCCGAACGTCTTGATCAGGGTCGTCGCTTCGCTCGCCAGACGCGTCACGGCGCCGTTCGGCGTCTGCGCGCCCGGCGGCAGCTCGTTACCGGTCGCCTGGCCCAGCGCGCTCACGGTGTTGATGTACTGCGCACCAAACGTGGTCTTCAGGTTGAGCCAATCACGCGCATTGAAGGTGGCGGTGCTGCCCAGGTCCACCGTCGTGTTGCGCGTGTCCGCGCGGGAGTTCGTCTTGAACCCGTTGCGGTACGTCGCCGTGATCGGCGGGCCCTCGCCGTTCGGGAGGTAGCGATCGTCTGCGCGGGCGGCGTAGTCGTTGCCGAAGACGAGGCGGTTCTGCATCCAGCTCGTCGGACGCCAGTTGGCCGTCGCAGCCATGATCGTCCGGTTGACGCGCTGCTGGTTCTTTTCCTGCCAGGTGTAACCGGGCGTCCAGGCGCGATACCCGGCGAGGTCCGTGTTGAGCACGTCGCCGGCCACCGCGCCGACCGTCACGCGATTCGGGAGGCAGACGCGGCAGCCCGGGCCACCAAACACCTGCGAGCCGAGTCCGGCCGTGGCGTTCGACTCGAGCGAGAGCCGCTGGTTCAGGTTGATGAAGCCGGTCTGCAACGCGAGGTCGAGCTTCGGGTTGACCGCCGAGTTGAGGTTCAGGCGGACGCTGTTCTTGGCCAGCGTGTTGGGACGCTCCGTGTAGTCACGGATCGGGATCTTGGCGTTCTCCATGCGGATGCGCTCGAACTCGGGGAGCTTCATGACCCCCGTCTCGTCTTCGCGCTCGGCGGAGAGGAAGTAACGGACCATTTCCGTGCCGCCCTGCAACTGCGCGCCGAACTGCGAACGATGGCCGAGGCCAACCGGCGTCAGGTCGTCTTCCTCGAAGATGTTGAGGTCAGCGACCGAGTCGATCGAGCACTGGCCGATGCCCACGCGCTGCAGGTTGCAGAAGTTGAACGCCGCCGGCGTGCCGGCCGGCAGCTGCTTGCCGAAGAGGGTGTACGCCGTCGGGTAGGTGTTGCGATCCTTGATCGCGCCGCCTTCGGCATACGTGCTCCAGCGCGCGGCGCCCGCACGTCCCTTCTTGGTGCTGATCACCACGACGCCGTTCGCGGCCGCCGTGCCGTAGAGTGCCGCCGCCGACGGGCCCTTGATGATCTCGATGTTCTCGAT
>JAEUJK010000826.1 GCA_016794735.1 Gemmatimonadota bacterium
GGGGCAAAGAAGGCAGCGGTCCGGCGTCCGTGGGCGACGATGGTCTCGGCGAGCGGTGTCGACATTCGGCAGGGTAAAGGGTTACCTGCTCAAACGACGCGACCCGCGCCTCCTTCTCACCGCCGTGTCAGCGATACCGCGCGGGAAAGCGACGGGCGAGGTAGCGCTGTTCGCCGAAGATGGCCTGGAGCGAGATCCCCGGCTTGTCGAGCAGCACCGCGACCTCGTTCCCGAAGCACCGCAGCACCTGGCCCTCGACCGGGAGACGCTCGGGCTTGCTCAACAGGCGGACCTCTCCGGTGAGCCGCGTTTCCGGATCGGGAAGTGGCTTGCCTGCCGGGGCGACATATCGCAGCCCGGACTCCGAACAATCCACGACCTCCAGCTCCATTCCCTCCATATAGAGGCGCGGGCGCGCCTTGGGCGGGTAGGGGATCCGGTAAGTGGCTCGGTCGAAGGTGAAGGACATGGGCGACGGTACGGGGTCGCCCTGAGTATCGGACGCATGGGGACCGGGACCTGAGCGGCGAGTGTTGCCCGGTGCGTGGCCGGGTGGCAACGTTGGTCGGTAGTCCCGACCCATTTCCCGCGTTGCCCATGTATTCCCGACCGCTGTTCGTCCTCCCATTCGTCGCGGTAACCGCGGCGATTCCGGTGGCCCGCTTCGGTGATGCCGCCGCCCCTGTGCCGTGGATCACACTCACGCCGCACGTGCACGACCTGGATCACGCGCCGCTGGCCCCGATGGCGCTCGACTCCACCCTGCTGGCCGGGTACCGGTGGCGCAACATCGGCCCGGACCGTGGCGGGCGTTCCATTGCGGTCAGTGGAGTGCGGGGTCGGAGGAACGAGGCCTACTTCGGCGCCGTCGGCGGCGGGCTCTGGAAGACCACCGATGGCGGCGAGACGTGGGCCCCGGTCACCGACGGCCAGATCCGCAGCGCCTCGGTGGGTGCGATCGCGGTGAGCGAGAGCCATCCCGACGTGGTGTACATCGGCATGGGGGAGAGCTGCATTCGCGGCAACATCATGCCCGGTGATGGCATCTACAAGTCGACCGATGCCGGGAAGACGTGGACCCACGTCGGCTTCCGCAACGTCGATGCGATCTCGAAGATCCGCGTGCACCCGACGAATCCGGACATCGTCTTTGCCTCGGTCTTCGGCAAGTACAGCGTGCCGAGCGAGGAGCGCGGGGTCTACAAGTCGACAGATGGCGGCAAGAGCTGGCGCAAGGTGCTCTACCGCGACAACAAGACGGGCAGCGTCGACCTCACGATCGACCCGAAGAATCCCAACGTGATCTTCGCGGCGTTGTGGGAGGCGTACCGCAAGGAATACCAGATGTCGAGCGGTGGCCCGGGGAGCGGCCTCTTCAAGTCCACCGACGGCGGCGAGACCTGGACCGAGATCACGCGCGCCCCTGGCATGCCGGCCACGGGGCTCGTCGGCAAGATCGGCGTGGCCGTCTCACCGGCCAACGGGAATCGCGTCTATGCGCTCGTCGAGAACGACAAGGGCGGCCTGTTCCGCAGCGACGACGCCGGAGCCACCTGGACGTTGATCAACGAGAACCGGTCGATCCGGCAGCGGGCGTTCTACTACACGCACGTCTTTGCCGACCCGAAGAACGCGGACGTCGTCTACCTGCAGAACACGTCGCAGTTCCGCTCGACCGACGGGGGCAAGACGCTGGTCAATGCCGGCAACGGCACGCATGGCGATTTCCACGACCTGTGGATCGACCCGGACGATCCCACGCACCTGGTGACCGGGAACGACGGCGGCGGCGCCGTGTCCACGAACAATGCCGGGCGGTGGACCGACCAGGACTTCCCGACGGCCCAGTGGTACCACGTGATCACGACGACGCACACGCCGTATCACGTGTGCGGCTCGCAGCAGGACAACAGCACGTTGTGCACGCCCTACAACTGGAATGCTGCCGCGTTCGGGCTGGGTGGGGGGGGACGTCGCGGCGGCGGGGGCGGCGGGGGCGCCCCGCGCGGGGACATCACCTCGGGCGGGATGGCGGTGTCGTATGTCGCCGGCGGTGGCGAGCCGGGCTACATCGCCCCGGATCCGCGCAACCCGGACCTGTTCTACTCCGGCACCAACAACGGCTCGTACGTCGACAAGTTCAACAAGCGGCTCAACACCTCGCGCGAGGTGAACCCGTACCCGTGGTTCTACTCCGGGGAGCCGTCCAAGGAGATCAAGGAACGCTGGCAGTGGACCTTCCCGATCATCTTCTCCAAGGCGGATCCCTCGCTGCTCTTCGTGTCGTCGCAGCGCCTGTGGGCCACGCGGGACGGCGGCAAGACGTGGATGAAGCTCTCGGGCGACCTGACGCGCCACGCGCCGGAAACGCAGGAGAAGTCGGGCGGCCCGATCACCGGTGACATGAACGGCCCCGAGGTCTACGGCGTGATCTTCTCCGTTGGCCCGGGCAAGAAGGACGCGAACCTCATCTGGACCGGGTCGGACGATGGCCTCGTGCACGTCACCCGGGACTTCGGGAAGACGTGGGCCAACGTGACGCCGAAGGAGATGCCGGACTTCGGTCGCGTCAGCCAGATCGACGCGTCGAACTTTGCCGCCGGCACCGCGTACCTCTCGGTGCGCAAGCCGCTCCTCGACGACCGCTCGCCGTACATCTTCAAGACCACGGACTTCGGCCGCACCTGGACGAAGATCGTGAACGGGATCCGTGCGGACGCCTACGTCCACGCCGTGCGCGAGGACCCGACGCGTCGCGGGCTGCTCTATGCGGCCACGCAACACGGGGTCTACATCTCGTATGACGATGGCGCCAACTGGGAAGAACTCAACCCAGGGCTCCCGGACGTCCCGGTCGCCGACCTCATCGTCGAACAGAACGAGCTGGTGATCGGCACGCACGGTCGCGGGTTCTGGGTGCTCGACAACATCGCCCCTCTGCGCGAGTACACCCCGGCCGTGATGGCCAAGTCGGCCCATGTCTTCACGCCGCCGGTGGCCGTGCGGTCGGGACCGGCCATCGTGTTGAGCTGGTGGCTCAAGGCGCCGGCGCGCCGCGCGCTGCTCGAGATCGCCGACTCGACCGGCACGGTGCTGCGCGCGTGGGAGACCGACACCATGCCGCCGCGTGCGGCGGGTGACCCCCTGCCCTCCGGCGGGTTCGGCGGTCCACCGCCGGCCCAGTTCCTGCCTAACGCGGCCGGGATCAACCGCCTCGCCTGGGATGGTCGCTCGGCCAGCGCCTCGGCGTTCCCGGGAATGATCCTCTGGGGAGCGGGCACCGCCGGCCCGGCGTTGCCCCCCGGGCGATACACCGTGAAGCTCACCGCCGACGCGCAGACCGTGTCGGCCCCGCTGGTCGTCCGACGGAATCCGTGGATCACCGATGTCACGGACGCGGACCTCCACGCGCAGTATCGCTTTGGTCGCATGGTGCGGGACAAGGTCACGGAAGCGAACAACGCCGTGATCGACATCCGACGCGTCAAGTCGCAGCTCGACGACCGGCTCAAGCGCTCGGATGACGGCCAGCTCAAGGCGAAGGGCGAAACCCTGCGCACCAACGCCTCCGGGGTCGAGGAGAACGTGTACCAGGTCCGCAACCAGTCGGGCCAGGACCCCCTCAACTTCCCCATCAAGGTGAACAACCGCCTCGCCAACCTGCTCTCGATGTCCGAGCGTGGCGATGGGCGGCCGACCACCTACATGCCGGAGATCTTCGGGATCCTGCAGACGGAGCTCAAGGGGTACACGGACCGCCTCGCCCAGGTGTGGAAGGTGGACCTTGCCGCGGTCAACGCCGAGTTGGCGCGCCTCAAGCTCCCCCCGATCGACCCGAAGTGCGCCAAGGTCGAGGGCTGCGGCGTGATGTAGTCGCGCCGGCAGCAACTGCGCGCCAAGGGGGCGCGGGATGGCTTCGGCCCTCCTGCGCCCCTTTGGATTTCCTCACCGGAAGATTCGAGCTGCTGCTGGCGGGCGGATGTGCCGGGGGGTACGCTATCACTCCCCTCGTCCCCTGCGGACGTTCAGCAGCCCCCTCATGAGCGGCCCCATCCTGCCCCGCAACCCCGACGCGGATCGACAGGCGCTCGACGACCTCTTCAGCACCACGTACGAAGAACTTCGTCGCCTCGCGGAACGTGTGCGATCTGGTGATCCCAGCGCCACGATCACGCCGACCGCGCTCGTCAACGAGGCGTGGATCAAGCTCGC
>JAEUJK010000622.1 GCA_016794735.1 Gemmatimonadota bacterium
CCTTGAGTCCCCTAAAGGGCCGGGAGAGACGATCCCGTCGATAGGCCGCACGTGGACACGTGGTAACACGTTCCGAGCGCAGCGGTCCTAATCGCCCGTGCGGCTTGACTCACCCCTTTGCAATATCAGCAGAGCTTCGCAAGATCTATCAGGATTCAGTCCACGATCACTCCATTTCCGCTTGTCGTTCCTATTACGACTCGCTGGCGACCAGAGCGTAGGGGCCACACCCGTTCCCATCCCGAACACGGTAGTTAAGCCCTACAGCGCCGATGGTACTCCGATCGAGAGATCGCGGGAGAGTAGGCCGTCGCCGGCACCCCCTTGCGGGCCATTCCTTCGCGGAATGGCCCGCGTTTTTTTTCCCACCACCCCGTCCCCAAACCCCCATCACCGCCATGACCCGCTGCGGCGCCGTCGCCATCGTCGGACGCCCAAACGCTGGAAAGTCGACGCTCCTCAACGCCCTCGTCGGCGCCCACCTCGCCATCGTCAGTCCTCGTCCGCAGTCCACGCGCCTGCCGGTCGTCGGGGTCTGCACGCGTGACGAGGCCCAGGCCATCTTCATCGACACACCTGGCCTGCTCGAACCAGGGTACGCGCTCCATCGCGCCATGCGCGAGACCATCCGCGACGCCCTCGCCAACGCCGACGTCATCCTGCACCTCGTCGACTCCACGGCCCCCGATCCCGCAGCCCTCACCACGGCCCTTGCGGAACTCGAGCTCCTTTCGGTGGCACCGCGGATCATCACGGCATGGACCAAGGCGGACATCGCACATCCGGAGACTTCGGACCTCCGCATCGCCAGCAACGCCGGCACCGGACTCGACCTCCTCTGGCATCAGATTCGTGAACGACTCCCGGTCGCCGAGTTCCAGCATCCCGCCGACGACCTGAGCACGCAGCCACTCCGCTTCTTCGTCACCGAGGCCATTCGCGAGGCCGCGTTCGAGCAGCTGCGCGAAGAGATGCCGTACGCGATCCACGCCGAGGTCGAGGAATTCCGCGAGGCGGCATCCCCGGTGTACATCCGCGTCACGCTGTACGTCGAGCGCGAAAGCCAGAAGGGGATCGTCGTCGGGAAGGGCGGGGCGCAATTGCGCTCGCTCGGCATCGCGGCGCGGGCCCGACTGGAACCTCTCGTTGGCGGGCCGGTGTATCTTGACCTCTGGGTAAAGGTCCTCAAGGACTGGCGCCGCGACGTGGCCACCCTGAGGCGGCTGGGCTTCCTCGTTCCAGACACCGTTCCATGAGCGCCATTCCCGCACAATTGCTCCAGCTGCTCGTCTGCCCCCAGTGTCGCGGCGCGCTCGTGGAGAACACCGCCGAATCGCGGCTCGAATGCCCGTCGTGCCAGCTCGCGTATCCCGTCAGGGACGGGATCCCGATCATGCTCCGCGATGAAGCGGTTCCGCTGCGTCGTTAAGGCCGCAGCGTTGTGCTGGCTGGCGCTCGCTGCGGATGCGCGCGCCCAGGCCAGTTCCGACGCCGCCCTGTTCCTCCTCCTTCCGGTTGGCGCGCGAGCGGCCTCACTGGGCACGGCGATGGTCGCCCAGCGCGGGAACGGGGACGCCATGTGGTGGAACCCGGCGGGACTCGCCGCGGTGACCGGGCGCGAGACGTCGCTCAATCATTCGCAGAGCCTCATGGGAACGGGTGACGCGCTCTCCCTGGTCTCGCGCACCCGCGTCGGGGCATTCGGGATCGGGGCGAACCTGCTCCAGAACGACGGCGGCGAACTGACTGGGGAAGACACTCTCTCGTCCGGGAACCTCTACCGGCGGAGCATCGCCCTGGTGGGGTCGTACGGGGTGACCCTGGGCGGCCACCTGCACGTCGGGGCCGCGTGGAAGTACGTGCAGGTCCGTTTTGACTGCTCCGGGGAGTGCCCGCCCAATCCCACCGTCCTGTTTTCCACTGCGGCCTTCGACCTCGGGGGGCAGTTCACCGGGCGCCTCTGGAATGTGCCGGTGGTGGTCGGCGTCGCC
This sequence comes from Gemmatimonadota bacterium, assembly GCA_016794735.1. Classification (GTDB taxonomy): domain Bacteria; phylum Gemmatimonadota; class Gemmatimonadetes; order Gemmatimonadales; family Gemmatimonadaceae; genus RBC101. Next base: position 1,992 of record JAEUJK010000622.1, read on the forward strand.
CTGCGGAACGTGGGCACGGGACTCACCCCGGAAGAGGACGGCGCCGATCCGGCGCGGCTGCATGTTGGCGCGTCTGCCCAGTACAAGATTCCGGACCGGCTGACGCAGGACGCGGTGGTGTCCGGGACGCTGGACCTGGTGATGGGACGCGCCGACGATCGCCCCCTGCCGCGCGTGGGCGCCGAACTGGCGTGGGCCGACGGCGTTTTCCTGCGTGGTGGGTACATCGTCGAGGCCATGGACTCGGAGTCGGGAGGTGCCTCGCTCGGGATCGGCTTTCGGGTCCGCCGCCGGCTCCAGGTCGACTTCAGCCGCAACTTTTCGGGGCTCTCGGCCGATGCCGGGCAGCCACCCGTCCAGCTCGCACTCCGGGTCACCTTCTAGGGTCGTTTCGGAATGTGACCCTGCCGGTCGGCGGGCTGTCACGCTCGCCGCTCAGGTTCGTCCACAGCCAGGGGTAGGCTCTGGCCCCTCGGGCAGCCCTTGATGATCCGCCTTCGGAAGGCATCGCAAGTGGCTGTGCTGAAACAGATTACCTGAGTCGCCTCAACGTTTTTCTCGCGTCATGGTGGAACGACACCCGCCAGCCGTCCTGTTCTCGAGGGCCCACATCGAACCGCCGACCGCTCTGCTCGAGTGGCTCGAGGCTGCTCGCATTCCGGTGGTGGCCGCAGGGACGCCGGATGAGTTGATGGGTATCGCGTTACGCGGCCGCCCGAGATTGGCCGTGTTCGACCTGCGCGATGGTGAGCGCGCACTCTCGGCGCTTCGTCGCCTCAAGTCGGACTCGTACACCGGGATCGTTCCCGCGCTCATGCTCGTCGCGAACGCCAAGGAATTCGAAGTCGCGTTCCAGGCCGGCGCTGACGAGATCCTCATGCGGGCCGACACCGATGCGATCTTCGACCGGCGGCTCGACATGCTGCTCCGGCGCTCGGACCGCGACGTGTTCGTGCACCCTTCGACGCGACTCCCGGGGACGATTGCGATCGAAGCGGAAATGCAGCGGCGCCTCGATGCGGGTGAGCGGTTCGCGGCGTGTTATGCCGACCTGGACCACTTCAAGGAGTTCAACGACCGGTACAGCTACTACGACGGCGACCGCGTCATCCGGCTGCTCTCGATCCTGTTGCACGACCTCGTGAAGGGGATCTGCGGCGAGCGCGGGTTCGTCGGGCATATTGGTGGCGACGACTTTATCTTCCTCATCCCGTCGGACCTCATCGCGGAGACGTGCGGGGAAATCGTGACCACGTTTGACACCTTGATCCCGTACCAGTACTCCGAGCAGGATCGACACGCCGGTTATTTCTTCGGCAAGGATCGACGCGGCCAGCTGCATCGCGTGCCGCTGATGACGTTGTCGATCGGTGTGGTGACCACGGAACGTCGGACCCTGACGCGCGCGGCGCAGATGAGCCACCTGGTGACGGAGATGAAGGGCTACGCCAAGACCTTGTCCGGTTCGGTGTACAGCGTGGATCGACGCGCTGATGGGCCGGCGGAAGGGAGTCACACGCCGCAGCGCGCACCGCGAGCCATCAGCATTGTCGACGAATGAACGTTGCGTGTCCGGAGTGCCAGAGCGTCTTTCGCGTTGATCCTTCGCGCGTGGTTGGAGGGTCGGTTCGCGCGCGGTGCAGTGTGTGTGGTGGGATCATCGCCGTATCGGAGCATGCGCGATGGGGGGACGACTTCCCGGATGCGCGGCTCGATCCGCCGAAGCGGCGCGAGGCGTCGCCGGAACGATCGGGGCCTGCTCCCTCCGCGCCGGTAAGCGCTCCTGCACCCGTGACGCCGTCGCGCGTGCCGCCGTTCACTTCGCGGCGCGCGACGCCGGCAGTCGCGGCCCCGGCGGTGTTCCCGGCCACGGCGTTGCGTCCGCCCACGCCGCGGTTTGTGCCGGCACTCCCCGCTGCGCCGGCGTCACAGCCCGCGCCGAGTCCTGCGCCAGCCGCCACACCAGCATCCGCCCCAGCCGCTGCGGTGGAGGCTCCAGCGCGCCCGGCGCCGACGCCCGCTCGAGTGGCTCCGCAGACGCCGGCGATCGAACGACCCACGTCGGTCGCGCCCGCGCCGGTTTCTCCCGCGCCGGCCCAGCCGTCGGCCCCCAAGCGTCCGATCAACCCGTTCCTCTCGAGTGACCCGAACCAGAAGGCACGCCGTCTCGCGCGCGTCCTGGTCTCCGACATGGTCACCTATCATCCGCAGAAGCGCGAGGAAGGGCTGCGGAGCGGCACGCTCAAGCAGCAGTTCCGCGACGAGATCCGGAAGAGCTACGAGGAGTACGTCGAGCAGTTGGGTCGCGAGTTCGCCGAGGCCACCTCGCACTTCCAGGACGCGCTGAACGAGATCCTCGCTGGGGGACAGCGGTTGTTCTAGCGCGCGGGGTTCACCCGGCGATTCCCGGGTGGTAGCTTGCAGCCAACACGACGAGGCCGAGACGGAGCCGTTCCCCGCGGGAGCGGCTCTCGCGTTAGGCCCCCCACACGCTGCTCCCATGGCCGACGCCGAACGCACCCGCACGCTCGCCGCCTACCTCGAACGCCTCGAGGACCTGCGGAGGTATCTTTGACGTCGACACCCGCCGACAGCGCCTGACCGCGCTGGAAGAACGGATGTCGATGGCGGGGTTCTGGAACGACCAGGACGCCGCGAAGGTGGTGGTGCAGGAGGTGAAGACGCTGAAGGGCTGGACGGAGCCCTACGCCTCCCTGCTCGCGCGTGTCGAGAGTGCGCGAGAGCTCGACGACCTGCTCCGCGCCGAGCCCGATGAGGCGATGGTGGCGGAGTTGGAGAGCGAGGTGAACGCCATCGAGGGCGACCTGCGCGCCTACGAGCTCAAGTCGCTCTTGCAGGGTCCGGACGACTGGCGCGACGCGCAGATCGAGATTGCCGCGGGTGCCGGCGGAACCGAGGCCATGGACTGGGCCGAGATGCTCGAGCGCATGTACATCCGCTGGGCGGAGCGCCACGGGTTCAGCGTTGAGGTGCTGGATCGGTCCGAGGGCGAAGAGGCGGGGATCAAGGGATCGGTCCTCGAGGTGCGCGGCCCGTCGGCGTACGGGTTCCTGCGTCCGGAGACGGGGGTACACCGGCTGGTGCGCATTTCGCCGTTTGACTCCAACGCCCGCCGCCACACCAGCTTCGCATCGGTGTTCGTGTACCCGGTGGTGAACGAGGAGATCAACATCGAGATCCGGGACGAGGACATCAAGATGGACGTGTTCCGGGCCAGCGGGGCGGGTGGGCAGCACGTGAACAAGACCAGCTCCGCGGTGCGCCTGACGCACATCCCGTCGGGGATCGTGGTGGCGTGCCAGCAGGAGCGCTCGCAGGGAAAGAACCGGGCGACGGCGATGAAGCAGCTGAAGAACCGGCTGTACCAGCTGGAGGTGGAGAAGCAGGCGGCCGCCAAGGCCAAGCTCGATGCGACGAAGTCCGATGTGTCCTTCGGGAGCCAGATTCGCAGCTACGTTTTCCAGCCCTACACGATGGTCAACGATCTTCGCACGGAGTTGAAGGTGCCAGACGTCCACCGGGTCATGGATGGTGACCTCGACCAGTTCATCGAGGCGTACCTGAAGCAGTTTGGTGCGGGCGCGGCCGGGGCCGCGGGAGGTGCCGCATGAGCGAGGAACTGAACTTCGTCCTGCAGGCGCGGCGCGAGAAGCTCGCGCAACTCGAGGCGTTAGGCGTCGCCCCGTTCGCCTACTCGTGGGAATCGACGCACACGACGGCAGAGGCGCTGCGCGCGCTGGCGCCCGACGCGGCCGAGGGCCCTGGCGTGGCCGTGGCCGGGCGCATCGTCGCGTGGCGGCCGCACGGCAAGACGATCTTCGCCCACGTGGTCGACGCGCACTCGCGCCTCCAGGCCTACTTCCGCCGCGATGAGCTGGGGGATGCGGTGTGGGCGCAGCTCGCGTTGTACGACATCGGCGACATCATCGGGCTGCGCGGCTCGTTGTTCCGCACGCGCACGGGCGAGACCACCGTGAAGGTGGAATCGGTCACCATGCTGGCGAAGTCCCTGCGCCCGTTGCCGTACGGCAAGGACGAGATCGTCGATGGCATGGTCGTGCGCCATTCCGGCTTCTCCGATCCCGAGCAACGCTATCGCCAGCGCTATGCCGACCTCGCCGTGCACGCCGACGTGCGGCGGCGGTTCGTGGCGCGCACGCGGATGGTGAGCGAGATGCGGCGCTGCATGGACGAGTTGGGGTACCTCGAGGTGGAGACCCCGGTGCTGCAACCCCTGTACGGCGGCGCCTCGGCGCGCCCGTTCACGACGCATCACCACGCGCTCGACATGCCGCTCTTCCTGCGCATCGCCGACGAGTTGTACCTCAAGCGCCTGGTGGTCGGCGGGCTCGATCGCGTATACGAGATCGGGCACGACTTCCGGAACGAGGGGATCGACCGGACGCACAATCCGGAATTCACGATGCTCGAGTTCTACGAGGCGTACGCGGACTACACGGTGATGATGGGCCGGGTGGAGCACCTGCTGGTGCGCGCGTCGGACGCGGTGCGCCGGGTGCTCGGCGCGGACGCCGCGAGCGCCGAGGAGCGCCTGCTGCTTCCCGGGGATAGTGTGGTGGATGTCCCGACGTTCCAGCCGCCGTTCCCGCGGATCGAGTGGTTGCCGTCGCTCAATCGCGCTGTGGGAGAGGACGTGCAGGCCATGGATGACGCGACGCTGCGGAACAGGGCGACCCGCATCGGGGTTCACAAGGTGGAAACCCTGAGCCGGCCCAAGGTGCTGGACGAGATGTTTCAAGCGCTGGTCGAGTCGCACATCGACACCCCGACGTTCGTGGTCGACTACCCGGTGGAGCTGTCGCCACTGGCGAAGCCCAAGCGCGGCGTGCCGGGACTCACCGAACGGTTCGAGCTGTTCGCGAAGGGGAAGGAACTGGCGAACGCGTTCAGTGAATTGAACGACCCGATCGACCAGCGGCGGCGCTTCGAGGCGCAGGCGCGGCTCAAGGCCGCGGGCGATGAGGAAGCGTCCGGCGTCGACGAGGACTACCTGCGGGCGATGGAGTACGGGATGCCGCCGATGGGCGGCGTCGGGATCGGGCTCGATCGCCTCTTCATGTATCTCAGTGGCGCACAGAACATCCGCGACGTGATCCTCTTTCCCACGATGCGCCCCGAATGAGTCGCCTCGAACTCGGCATCGCCTGGCGGTACCTGCGCAGTCGCCGCGGGTCCAAGCTGCTCTCGTTCATCAGCCTCATCGCGATCGGCGGCGTGGTGGTGGGCGTGAGTGCGCTGATCGTGGTGATGGGAGTGATGAACGGGCTGCAGCGTGACCTGCGCGAGAAGATCCTGATCGGCAGCCCGGACATCCGGGTGTTGCCATACGGCGAGGACCTGCGCATCGACGACTGGCGCGCGGTGCAACGTCGCGTGCGTGGCGAGGCCGGTGTGGTCGCCACGGCGCCGTTCGTGCTGACGCAGGGCGTGGTGAACGCGGGGCATGATTACCGTGAGGCCGCCTTCATCGCCGGCATCGAGCCGCTGGCCGATGGTGAGGAAGGGGTCACCTCGGTGCGCAAGCATGCGACGCAAGGGGACTTTTCGTTCCGCGCGTCCGATGGGTCGGCGCGCGGTGTGGTCATCGGTCGGCTGCTTGCCGCCAAGCTCAACGCCTATCCGAAGGACACGATCACCATCGTGACGGGTGGCGACCTCAAGCCGAACGCGGCGACCGGGATGTTTGTCCCCGTCACGGCGCAGTTCGAGGTCACCGGGATCTTCGAGACGGGGATGTACGAGTACGACAACACCTACATCTACACGTCGATTGCTGTCGCCCAGGAGCTGGCGGGGCTCGACACCGCCGTGACGGGGATCGAGGTGCGGACGACGGATCGCTGGGTCGCGCACGAGGTCGCCCCGCGGATCGCGCAGTCGCTGGGTTATCCGTACCGCACGGTGGACTGGCAGGAGCAGAACAGCTCGCTCTTCCAGGCGCTCAAGCTCGAGAAACTCGGGATGGGGGTGATCCTGCTCCTCATCGTGCTCGTCGCCGCGTTCAACATCGTGTCGAACCTGACGATGGTGGTGACCGACAAGACGCGCGAGATCGGGATCCTCAAGGCGATGGGCATGACCGCGCGTTCGGTGCGGCGGATCTTCCTTGCCCAGGGATTGACCATCGGGATGGTCGGGACAGGCTTCGGCCTGGTGCTTGGCCTCGCGGTGTCGGTCGCGTTAGGGCGGTACAAGCTCATTCGACTCGATCCCTCGGTCTACTTCATCGATCACTTGCCGGTCGCGACCGAGTTCCTTGACGTGGTGCTCACCGTGTTGGCGAGCGTGGCCATTGCCGGGCTCGCTACCCTGTATCCGGCACAACAGGCCGCACGCCTGTACCCGATCGAGGCGATCCGCCATGAGTGATTTTCGCGGGGAGTTGTGGCGCGGTGGCCCCTCGACCAGTCTTTTCAGGTAGCCCGGAGCCGCCGTGAGTGTCCTGAGAGCCAGCGGTATTACCAAGACGTTTCGCGGTGGAGATGGCGGGACCCTCTCCATCCTGAATGGCGTCAACCTCGAGGTGCGCCGGGGCGAGATGATCGCGATCGTCGGCGCGTCTGGTGCCGGCAAGAGCACCCTGCTGCATGTGCTTGGGGCGCTCGATCGCCCCACGCGTGGTGAGGTGTGGATCGACGGTGAGAACGTCGAGGGGCGCAACGATGAGGAACTCGCCACGCTGCGCAACCGCAAGGTCGGGTTTGTCTTCCAGTTCCACCACCTGCTGCGCGAGTTCTCGGCGCTCGAGAACGTGATGATGCCGCTGCGCATTGGCGGCATGCCCGAAGCGGAGGCCCGCGTGCGTGCGGAACGCCTGCTGGACCGCGTGGGGTTGAGCCCCCGCCGCGACCATCACCCGTCCCAGCTGTCGGGTGGTGAGCAGCAACGGACGGCGGTCGCACGCGCCCTCGCGGCCGATCCTGCGATCCTCCTGGCCGACGAGCCCTCGGGCAACCTCGACCAGGCGAACGCGGAACGGCTGCACGACCTGCTGACCTGGCTCGCGCGCGACCTAGAAATCGCGATGGTGGTGGTGACGCACAATGCCTCACTTGCGGCGCGAGCCACCCGGCAAATGGTGTTGGCGGATGGGTTGCTGGCCGACACTGCTGAAAGCGGAGTGGCCACCTGACATGCTTTGTGACGCCTGCCGAGAAGCGGACGCCAGCGTTCACCTGACGAAGGTGGTCGAGGGTGACGTGACGCTCGTTCACCTGTGTGCCGCCTGTGCGGCGGAGCGGGGGATCGAGGCCACGGTGTCGACCACGCCCAAGAACGTGCTCGGCGAATTCCTCCATGCCGCCCAGCAGCAGGTGGCGAGCGAAAAGGGGTCCGGGGACGACACGACCTGCACCTTTTGCCGCCTCACCCTGCGTGAGTTCCGGGCCGTGGGACGACTTGGGTGCGGGCACTGCTACGCGACGTTCGAGCCGAGCCTTCGCCAGTTGCTGCGCCGCGTCCACGGCAACTCGCAGCACGTCGGTCGCAAGTACCTCCCGCCGGCCACCGAGATCCTGGTCCGGGCCACCACCGTTGGCGAGCTGCGCGACCGCCTCCGGCAGGCCATCGTGAACGAGGAATTCGAGCTGGCGGCGACCCTGCGCGACCGGCTGAAGGAGACGGAATGACCATCGACCTGTCGGCCGTTCCGGAAGGCGGTATCGGCTGGCTTTCCGGCGGCGGGGAACACGCGGACATCGTCCTGTCCACGCGGGTTCGCCTGGCCCGGAACCTCGACGGCATCGCCTTCACCGGCCGTGCCCGCGAGGGGGAGCGTCTGCGTGTCCTCCAGATGCTCCGCGACGCCGTCCCGCACCTGCCGTCACTCCGTGGCGGGGTGCTCCTGCGGCTCGAGGACCTGGATGTCAGCGACCGGAGGCTCCTGCACGAGCGGCATCTGGTGAGCCGGGAGCTCGCCGGGCTCGACGGTGGTGCCACGAAGGGCGGGGCGGCGGTCCTCGTCGGCCACGGGCACGGGATCATGGTCAACGAGGAGGATCACCTCCGCCTCCAGACGGTCCGCGGCGGCCTGGCGACGCGGGCGGCGATCGACGCCCTCCTGACGGTCGACCGGGAACTCGGATCCCGGCTCCCGTATGCATATCACGAGGAGTTCGGCTTCCTCACCGCGTGCCCGACGAACACGGGCACCGGGCTGCGGGCCTCGGTCCTGATTCACCTGCCCGGGCTGGTCCTGACGAAGGAGATCGGGAAGGTCCTGTCCGGGCTGCAGGCGATGGGGCTGACCTATCGGGGCCTGTACGGGGAAGGCAGCGAGGTGATAGGCAATTTTTTCCAGATCTCGAACCAGACGACGTTAGGCCGGTCCGAGGACGAGCTGGTGGAGCACCTGCAGCGGGTGGTGAGCCACGTGATCAAGCGGGAGCACGACGCCCGCCGGGTGATGTGGCGTGAGGCGGGCTATATTATCGAGGACAAGTTGTGGCGCGCGTATGGCACGCTGCGATTTGCGCGGAGCCTGACGTTCGAGGAGGCGATGAATTACCTCAGCGGCGTGCGGCTTGCGGTAGGACTGCAATTGATCAACGGGCTCAGCGTCGAGACGCTGAACCGGTTGCTGATCTTCAGCCAGCCAGCGCATCTGGGGTACGCCGAGGGGCGGGTGTTGGGGGAGGAGGAGGCCAACGTGGCGCGAGCGCGCTATGTCCGGGAGGCGCTGGGGGCCGAAACTGACCAGGCGAAGCACTGACGGACGGTTTTCCGCGAGGCATGCGATGAACGGCTACAACTTCACCGAACGCGTCCGCAAGGTCCTCCAGATGGCTCGGGAGGAGGCGCAACGCCTCCATCACGAGTACGTCGGGACGGAGCACATCCTGCTCGGCCTCATCCGTGAGGGCGAGGGGGTGGCCGCGGCCGTCCTTCAGAGCTTGAGCGTGGATCTGGACGACGTCCAGCAGCGCATCGAGGAGACGGTCAAGAAGGGCAAGGCGGGCCAGACAATGGCTCCCGACCTGCCGTATACCTCGCGGGCCAAGAAGGTCCTCGAACTCGCGATGAGCGAGGCACGCGAACTCCAGCACTCGTACGTCGGGACGGAGCACCTGCTCCTCGGCCTGTTGCGCGAAGAGAAGGGGATCGCCGCCCAGGTGTTGACCGACGCCGGGGTGAACCTCGATGCGGCGCGCGCCGAGACGCTGCGCCTGCTCGGGACGGATCCCTCTGCGTCGACGCCGACGTCGACCCCGACGCCGCCACCGGCCGCCGCCCCAACGCCGACGAGCAGCACGAAGGGCGAGAAGAAGAGCAAGACGCCCGCCCTCGATCATTTCTGCCGCGACCTGACGCAGCTCGCGGCCGAAGGCCAGCTCGACCCGACGATTGGTCGCGCCAAGGAAATCCAGCGCGTGATGGAAATCCTCACGCGGCGCAAGAAGAACAACCCGGTCCTGATCGGCGAGCCCGGTGTGGGCAAGACCGCGATCGTGGAAGGGTTGGCGCAGTTGATTGCCGCGGGCGAGTGCCCGGACGCGCTGCGCGAACATCGCGTGCTGTCGCTCGACATGGCGGCCGTCATTGCCGGCACCAAGTATCGCGGCCAGTTCGAGGAGCGGCTCAAGGCGGTGATGAACGAGATCGCCCAGAACAAGCTCGTGATCCTGTTCATCGACGAGCTGCACACGCTCGTTGGGGCAGGCGCGGCCGAAGGGGCGATCGACGCGAGCAACATGCTCAAGCCCGCGCTCGCGCGTGGCGAGCTGCAATGCGTCGGCGCGTCGACGCTCAACGAGTACCGCAAGTACATCGAGAAGGACGGCGCCCTGGAGCGGCGCTTCCAGACGGTCATCGTCGAGCCACCCTCGATCGACGAGACGGTGGAGATCCTCAAGGGGCTGCGCTCCAAGTACGAGGATCACCATCGCGTGGTCGTCCCGGACGACACGCTCGTCGCGGCGGCGAAGCTCTCCGAGCGCTACATCACCGACCGGTTCCTGCCGGACAAGGCCATCGACGTGATCGACGAGGCCGGTGCCCGCGCACGCCTGGCGGCACAGGTGCCGCCGTCCGACGTGGCGCAGCTCAAGGAAGCGCTGGACAAGGTCAACGCCGAGAAGGAAGCGGCGGTCCGCGACCAGAACTTCGAGAAGGCGGCGTCCCTGCGCGATCGCGAGCGTGAGCTGCAGGGCGAGATCCGGCGCAAGCAGGAGGAGTGGGAGAAGCGGCGGCAGTCGCATCGTCCCACGCTGGGCGAGGAGGAGATCGCCTTCATCGTGTCGCGCTGGACGGGGATTCCCGTGACGCGCCTGCAGGAAGCCGAGAGTTCGCGCCTCCTCCGCATGGAAGAGGAACTGCACCAGTCCGTGATCGCGCAGGAAGATGCGATCAAGGCCATCGCGCGCTCGATCCGTCGCAGCCGCGCCGGCCTCAAGGACCCCAAGCGCCCGATCGGGTCGTTCATCTTCTGTGGGCCCACCGGCGTCGGCAAGACGGAGTTGGCGCGTGCGCTTGCCCGCTTCCTCTTCGCGGACGCGTCGGCGTTGATCCGCGTCGACATGTCGGAGTACATGGAGAAGTTCTCGGTATCGCGCCTGATCGGTGCGCCGCCGGGGTACGTCGGGTACGAGGACTCGGGCACGCTCACCAAGGCCGTGCGTCGCAAGCCGTACAGCGTCGTGCTGCTCGACGAGATCGAGAAGGCGCACCCGGATGTGTTCAACATCCTGCTGCAGGTGCTCGACGAGGGACACCTCACCGACAACTACGGCCGCGTGATCGACTTCAAGAACACGGTCGTGATCATGACGTCGAACGTCGGCGCGAAGGACATCACGAAGAACAAGGCGGTGGGCTTCAGCGCGCCGGACTTCAAGGCCAACTTCGATCGCATGGCCGACAAGGTCCGCGAGGAGCTGCAGCACACCTTCAATCCCGAGTTCCTCAACCGGTTGGACGACACGATCGTCTTCCACCCGCTGACCCAGGAGCACATCGGGCAGATCGTGGGGATCATGCTCAAGGATGTGCACAAGCGGCTGGCGGAGGGCGAGCTGACCCTCAAGCTCACGACCGCCGGGCAGGAGTTCCTGGTCAAGCACGGCTACGACGAGCAGTACGGCGCCCGGCCGCTCAAGCGGGCCATCCAGCGCTACATCGAGGACCCGCTGTCGGAGAAGATCCTGATGGGCGAGTTCTCGAAGGGTGACGAGATCGAAGTGGACGTCGCGACCGACGGCAAGGGCCTCGATTTCCGCGTCCCGAATTCCGTCCCAAAGGCGTAATCCCCCGGGCCCACCGGGGTGTCGAAGGGGCGGCCAGGTTCACTCTGAACCGGGCCGCCCCTTCTGGTGTATATTGTCCGGCTATGTTGCGACGGCGCATTGCGTTCCCCCTCCTCCTCGGGCTCCTCGCCCGGCCCCTCCTCTCGCAGGAGGCGCCGGCTCAAGGCCGATGCGCCACCCCCGATACCCTGGTCGTGCGGGGGAACAAGCGCCTCACCGAAATGAACGTCCTGGCGGAGTCCGGCCTCATCGCCGGGACCCTGCTGAATTTCAAGGCGATCCAACGCTCGATCCGTGCGCTGTACGAGACGGGGAACTTCGAGCAGGTCTCGATCACCTGCGATCTCGACGACGTGAAGAACCGGGCCGAGCTGGTGGTGGAAGTCCGCGAACGGCCCATGCTGGTGGAAAGCGACGTGAAGGGCGTGGAGCGCCTGTCGACGGGATCCGTGAAGGACCGTGTCGACCTGATCTATCAGCGCCCGCTCGATCCCGCGGCCGTGGCCCGGGTCGTCACGCGGATGGACTCGCTGTATGAGCGCAACGGCTACTACCTGGCGCGCATCTTCGTCGACACGGTGTCGGCGGGCGAGGGTGCCGTTCGCCTCACCTTCCGCGTGGAGGAAGGGCGTCGCCTCGCGGTCTCGGGCGTTCGCATCATCGGCAACCGCAACCTGAGCGCTTCGGAGATTGCGTCGTCCATGAAGACGCGACCCGAGGGGTTCTGGTGGTTCCGCAAGGGCGAGTTTGACGACGACAAGTACGCGGGTGACCTCTCGGAACGCCTGCCCAAGTTGTATGGGCAACGCGGCTTCATCGACTTCCGTGTCTCCAAGGACACGATGATCATCGATCGCGAGCGCGGAAAGGCGCTCGTGCAGATCGAGGTGGACGAAGGGCCGCGCTACAAGATTGGCGAGTTCACGATCAACGGGAACAAGCACTTCTCCACCGAGGACGCGACCCGTTTCTATCCGTTCGCGGACGAGAGCCGGACGCTCATGTCGCGCGTGACCGACTTCCTGCGGCGTCGGACGCCGACGCCGGCGGGGATCTTCGACGCGACGCGGTGGGGCGATGCGCAGGGACGCATCCAGAATGCGTACGCCACCGACGGCTACATCTACGCCAACGTGCGCCCCGTCGTGGAGCGGCGCGTGCTCGAGGACTCCACGCGATACGTCGACCTGCGCTGGGAAGTCGAGGAGCGCACGCCGGCGATCGTGAACCGCATCGAGATCTTCGGCAACGACTACACGCAGGAGCCCTGCATCCGCGACCAGCTCGTGCTGCTCCCGGGTGACGTGTTCAACCAGGAGCGCCTGATTCGCAGCTGGCAGCAGCTGGGCAACCTGGGCTTCTTCGAGACGCCGATTGCGCCGCCCGATACGCGTACCGCGAATGACCAGGGCGACGTCGACGTGATCTTCCGCGTGAAGGAGAAGCGGACGGGCAACGTCAACTTTGGCGCGTCGATGGGTCAGGGCACCGGCGTTGGCGGCTTCATCGGCCTCGACCAGCCCAACCTCTTCGGGTCGTGCAAGCGCGGATCGCTGCAATGGCAGTTTGGTCGCTACATCAACGACTTCCAGCTGTCCTATTCGGATCCGCGCATTCGCCAGTCGTTCATCTCGGGCACGCTGTCGCTGTATCGCTCGCAGGCGCGGTACTTCATCGCCGACCTCGGCCGGTCGCTCCGCACCGGCGCGAACGTGCAGATCGGCCTCCCGGTCCCGGGCGATCGCTGGTCGCGGCTCTTCCTCTCGTATGGCGCGGAGAATGTGCAGTTCGGTACCGGCGGCTTGCTCGGCGACGTCCGTGGCGAGTTCGGTAACGGGTCGTTCCGCTCGACGCTTGGCGCCCAGCTGACGCGCGATACGCGCATCGACCTGCCGTTCCCATCCGCCGGTGTGCAGTACTCGGCGTCGGCGAACTTCAACGGCGGGATCCTTGGTGGCTCGAGCACCTTCTCGCGCTACACCGCGGATGCGTCGGCCTTCGCCACGCTTGGCCAGGTGGGTGGGACGCGGCCGGGTTCGCAACCGATCAAGTTCGTCGTGGGCCTCACGACAAAGACCGGTGCGGTGTTCGGCAGCACGGGTCCGTTCTTCTTCTCGCAGGAGTTCGCGCTCGGTGGCGTGCAGTTCGGCGAGCGACTCCGCGGCTATGACGAGTTCTCGATCTCGCCGACGGGGTACATCACCGGCACCACGACCTTCAACGCCCAGCGGAACTCGTTCGGCAAGGCGTTCATGACGACCACGGCGGAGATGGGGGTGCGCCTGAACCAGGCGCTGTACCTTTCCGCCTTCTACGACGCGGGTAACGTCTGGCGGCACCCGCGTGACTTCGATCCGACCCGACTGTTCCGGGGCGCCGGCATCAGCGCCTCAACGGTCACCCCCCTTGGCCCGTTGGGATTGGACTATGCCTACGGGTTCGATCGGCTTGACGCGCAAGGGCGTCAGCGGCCGAAATGGCAGTTGCACTTCCGACTTGGACAGCTCTTCTAGGAGCCCATCATGACCGTCGTTCGTGGTATCTCGATCGTAGCCCTTTCCCTGTTCGGTGCGGTCGCGGGCGCCCAGCAGAAGATCGCTTTCGTCGACTCGCGCATCATCGTGGAGCGAGCCCCGGGCGCGATTGCCGCCCAGGCGGCGCTCAAGAAGGAGGGCGATGAGCTTCAGGCGCGTGTGCAGACCTGGCAGGACTCGCTGAAGGCGATGGTGGACGCCTACGAGAAGGCCAAGGCGACCCTGCCGCCCGCCACGCGGACCACCCGCGAGAAGGCGATCCAGGACAAGCAGGCCGACTACGCGAAGCGTGCCGAAGAGCTCGACCAGCAGATGCAGGTGCGCCAACAGGAGCTGTCGCAGCCGGTCATGGCGCAGATCCGCGAGATGCTCGAGGAAGTGCGCGTCGAGGGTGGCTACACGGCGATCCTGGATGTCGCCGCATCCGGCGTGATCGTCGCGATGGACAAGAACCTCGACCTCACCGAGAAGGTGATCGGTCGCCTCAAGCCGCTGCCGGTGGCCGCCAAGTCCGACACGTCGAAGGCGGCTGGCGCGAAGCCGGCCCCGGCTGGCCTGACCAAGAAGCCGCCGACACAGTGACGTCGGTTCTCCCGCACTCGGCGGGAGTGAGCGGTGGGGGATCGCCCGAACGGCGGTCCCTCACCGCTCGACGCATCGCGGAACTCACCGGCGGCGAGTTGCGAGGTGATCCGGAGGCCACGGTTGATGCCGTGGCACCGGTGGAGCGTGCGCGCGCCGGGACGGTGACGTTCCTGGCCAGCGCACGCTACGCGCCGCAATTCAGCACGTGTGAGGCCTCGGTGGCCCTCGTCTCGCCTGACCTTGCGGACACGCCCGGTGTGGCGACACGGGTGGTGGTGCGCAACCCGCACGAAGGGATGCTGGTCCTGCTGCCCCACCTGTACGCGACGCGTCGGGCGACCCCGGGGGTGGACCCGACGGCCCGCTTGGGCCGTGGGGTCCGCCTGGGCGCCGACGTGGAAATCGGCCCGTACGTGGTGCTCGGCGACGGGGCCGTCGTGGGCGATCGCGCGAGCCTCGGGGCGCACGTGGTCGTTGGGGCCGGTGCGACCATTGGCGCCGACTGCGTGTTGCATCCCCACGTCACGTTGTACAGCGGCACCGCGTTAGGCGCGCGTGTCATCGTGCACTCGGGCGCACGGCTCGGCAGCGACGGCTTCGGGTACGTCTTTGGGGACGGGGCCCATCGCAAGATCCCGCACGTCGGGCGCTGCCTCGTGGGCGACGACGTGGAGATCGGCGCGAACACCACGATCGATCGCGGGTCGATCGACGACACGGTGATCGGTCCCGGCACCAAGATCGACAACCTCGTGCAGGTCGGGCACAACGTGCGGATCGGCCGGCTGTGTCTCGTGATGGCACAGGTGGGAATTGCCGGTTCGGTGCGGGTCGGGGACGGGTGCGTGCTGGCCGGGCAGGTCGGCGTGTCGGGCCACCACGTCATTGGCGACGGCGCGCGCCTCGCCGCGCAGGCCGGTGTCTTCGGGGACATTCCGGCGGGCGAGACCTGGTCGGGGTACCCCGCGCGGCCGCATCGCGAGGCGTTGCGCGCGCAGGCGGCGCTGTTCAAGCTGCCCGGGATGATCCGCCGACTGGAACGCCTCATCGCAGGTGACGGGGGATCGGAGTAATGGCTGGGCGTCGTACGATCGAGCGGGAAGCCACGGTGGAGGGGATCGGATTGCACCTCGGGCAACCGTGTCGGCTCACCTTTCGGCCGGGCGCGAGCGGGAGTGGCATTCGCTTCGTGCGCACCGATCGCGGTGGGGCCCCGATCCCGGCCCACGTTTCGGTCGCGGTGGAAGTCGAGCGTCGCACGCAGCTCGGTGATGGCGACGACGCGTTGCACACCGTGGAGCACGTCCTTGCCGCCGTGATGGCCGCGCAGCTGGACGATCTCGAGATCGTGATGGACGGTCCGGAGCCGCCGATCCTGGACGGGAGTGCGGGGCCGTTCCTGCGCGCCCTGCAATCGGCGGGGATCCGCACCAACGGCGGAATGCCGTC
>JAEUJK010000627.1 GCA_016794735.1 Gemmatimonadota bacterium
GGGTTGATGGTGGGAAAGCGGACGAGGTCGCGTGTCAGCTGGACCAGCTCGTCGCGCGATTCCTCCACCAACCGAAGGGCGGCGTCTCTCGCGTTAGGTGTCACGCGGGATACCTACGCCGTCTGGACAAACCCGTCAACCACTCGCGCGTGAGCCACCTGCCCATCCTCGTCGCCTACATGGCCCTGCTCGTGGGGCTGGGGCTCTGGATCGGGCGCCGGGTGCAAAGTGCGGACGGCTTCTTTGTCGCCAACCGGCAGCTCGGCCCGGGCCTCCTGTTCGCAACCTTGCTGGCGGCCAACATCGGGGCCGGTTCCACCGTCGGCGCGGCCGGGCTGGGCTTTCGCGACGGGCTGGCTGCGTGGTGGTGGGTCGGCGCCGCGGCGATCGGCTCCTTCGTGCAGGCCTTCTGGATTGGCCCCCGCATGCGTCGCGAGGCGGAGGCGCGCGGGCACCGCACGGTCGGCGACTACCTGGAGGCCCGGTACGGGCGCGAGGTGCGGATCGTCGTCGCCGCGCTCCTGTGGTTAGGCACCCTGGCCATCCTCGCCGGGCAACTCATCGCGATGTCCACCCTGCTCACTGCGGTGGCGGGCACCCCCAAGTGGGCCGGGTGTGTGCTGGGCGGTGCCGTGATGACGGTGTACTTCGCAGCCGGCGGATTGCTCTCGAGTGCCTGGGTGAACCTGGTGCAACTCGTGGTGTTGCTGCTGGGGTTCATCGTTGCCGTGCCGGTGGCGCTCGCCGGAGCGGGTGGTTGGGACGCGGTGGTGCAGGCGGTGCCGCAGGATCCCGCCTACTGGAGCCCGTGGCGCAACGGCGCCTCCGGCTGGATGTACCTCGCGGCGCTCGGCCCCGCGTTCATCATCTCGCCCGGGTTGCTGCAGAAGATCTTTGGTGCACGGGATGATCGCGCGGTGCGGATTGGGACGGGGGCCAACGCGTTGGCGTTGCTCGCCTTTGCGGTCGTGCCCCCCGTGCTCGGGATCATTGCACGCGCCGGGCACCCCGACCTGGCCGATGCCCAACTCGCGCTCCCGACCCTCCTCGTGCAGGACGTCCCGGTGGCCATTGGGGCGCTCGGGCTCGCCGCGCTTTTCTCGGCGGAAGTGAGCACGGCGGATGCAATCCTGTTCATGCTTTCCACGTCGCTGTCGCAGGATCTTTACCGGCGCGTCGTGCGCCCGAACGCGACCGATGCCCAGGTGTTGCGCGTCGCGCGCTGGGCCGCGGTGGGTGGTGGCGCGGCGGGAGTGGCGCTCGCGCTCGTGGCCAGCACGATCATCGGGACCCTGCAGTTCTTCTATAGTGTGATGGCGGTGTGTCTGTTCGTGCCGCTGTTGGGTGGGCTGTATGTCCGGCGGCTGGGCAAGGCCGAGGCCCTCACCTCTATTGGAGGGGGGATGCTGGTGATGTTGCTGGTGCAGATGCGCACCAACGGCGCAGGCTATGGCTGGGTCACGCCGGCCATGGCGGGATTGGCGGTGGCCGTGGTTGGTGGTCTGGTCATATTCCTGCGCCCCCGGAGGGCTTCCTCATGAAGTGGTTGGCCTTGTGTGTCGCGGC
>JAEUJK010000861.1 GCA_016794735.1 Gemmatimonadota bacterium
GCGACCGGAGGAGCGACCGCCATCGTGCGCGCAGGTACTGACGCGCCCATCGTCGGTTCGACGACGTCGGGGGCACGGCACGCCACGAGGGCAGCGACCGGAAGGAGTCGTGCGAGGAGCGGTGATCGAACACGCATGGTGATTCCCTGGGGTGATGCTGCGGCACCTGCAGCTGCAATCCGTAGCGAGGGCACGGACGCGCGAGTCCGGCGAGTATACCGTCCAAGCACCCGGCGCACGAGGCCCCACGCACGGATGAATTGAGCTGGAGATCCGGAGCGCAACCCGACCCGAAGGGTGAGGTCATTCTGTCCTGCGTAGTTTGAGCCCGAGCCTCCCCGGGCGGTCCCCGATGCGCGATGGCCCCCGTGCGATTGCACTCCCGGTGGCCAACGCTTGGCAGTTAGGTGGGGGGATCGAGGGTGGTGGTCTCGCTCTCCTGGCACCACGAGCCGCTGCGCCCAGTCTCCGCGACCTCACTGTCCCGGGTTTGGCTCACCCGGGCTGGCGCCTCGGTCATGGCGCCGAACCACCTCCGAACGCGGCGATCAGACTGGCCAATTCTGGCTCTGCCTGACCCGACCCGGTACGTTCACCTGGCCCCCAGGCTCGTGAATCCCGTTCCGTGACCGGAGTACTCCATGAATCGCCGGACCAGTATCGCTGTACTTGCCCTGACCGGGTTCGTCCTTGCCGAACCTGCGCACGCGCAACTCCCGGCGCCCAACGCGGCGGGCGTATCGGCGGGGCACATGCACATGATGGTGCGGGACCCGGCGGCCCACAAAAAGCTCTGGGTGGATCTCTTCGGCGCGCAGGTGGTCACGCGCGGCCCGCTCGAGTTGCTCAGGCTTCCCGGCATCTTCCTCATCCTCGGCCAGGGCGAACGCGCCGAGGGGTCGGTGGGGTCCACGCTCGACCACTTCGCGTTCCGGGTGAAGGATCTCGCGGGCACGAGCGCGAAGCTCAAGGGAGCCGGCGTCACGCTCACGCGCGATGATTCCCTGGAGGTTGTCGCGACGTTCCCCGACAACGTGAAGGTGGAGTTTTATCCGGCGCCGACGTTGTCGGTGCCGATCGAACATTTCCACGCGCACTTCTACGCAGCGGACGTCGATGGACTCCGGGCGTGGTATGCGAAGCACTTCGGCGCAGCGACGCCCACGGCGACGAACGCCAACGCGATGGGTGTGCCGGGGATGTCGTTGAGCTTTCGCAAGACCGACGCCGCGCAGGCACCAACGAAGGGCCGCTCCCTCGATCACATCGGCTTCGAGGTGAAGGACCTGGAGGCGTTCTGCAAGAAGCTCGCGGCGGATGGTGTCACCTTCGAGGTGCCGTTCCGCGACGTGCCGGCGATCGGGTTGAAGGTGGCGTTCCTGGTTGACCCGGCCGGCACGCGCATCGAGCTGACTGAGGGATTGTCGCGGCCCTGACCCGTCGCGTCGACTCGGAAGCGATCGAGTTCCGAGCGCTTCCGAGTGATTCAGCCAGTCCGTCGACCACTGTGAAACGCGCGCGCAAGTCCAGCAGCTCGCCGGCTTACCGTGCGTACCCTGCTTTCCGGATCCAGTCCACTGAATCGATCGCGCGCCACGCACAATCTCCGTCGCGCCACGAGGCTGTGCCGCGTCGCCCACAAATTGGCAATCGTACTTCCAATCTGTTGACGCGCGCGCAAGTCGTTGTCCATCAAAGCCTTATTGTCTACCCAGCGCCCGGTGGAGCGGCGCCACGGTGGCGACAACTTGCGCAACTTCGGGAGCTGACATCCCCAGTTCGGGAGAGCTACCTTTTCTTCAAGTCGTCCAGCAACGGCAACAGGGACCAATCATGCTGCCCACACCTCTGATCTCGACCCACCCGGATCGGCTGGGCGGTGAACCGTGCTTCACGGGGACCCGAGTGCCGGTGCGCACGCTCATCGACTACGTGGAAGGCGGGCACCCCCTGGGCGAGTTCCTCGCTGACTTTCCGTCGGTCACGCGGGACCACGCTGTGGCGGTGCTCGAGCTCGCTCGGCAGGCACTGCTAAGCCAGGCCGTCATCTCCGCGGCGTAGCTCGCGGGTGCGCATCCTTCTCGACGCCTGCGTTCCCGAGCGGTTGGGTCGCTTCATCACGGGGCATGAAGTCCAAAGTGTCCGTGTGGTGTTCGGCACGACCGATCTTGATGACGGACTGCTCCTCGCGCGGGCGGTGGCCAGTGGGTTCGAGGCATTCGTCACCGTCGACAAGAGCCTGAGATACCAGCAGAATTTGGTCAACCAGCCATTACGCGTGGTTCTCCTCCGAGCGCATTCGAACGCGCTCGAGCACCTGGTGCCCCTTGTTCCGACCCTCCAGGCAGCCCTGAGCGAGATGGAGATCGGCACGGTGCGAGTTATCGGCGTCTAGCGGCGCCCGGGTTGAGGCGGGTCTCAACCGCACGGCAGGTGGGGAGGCGGCGCCACCTCCCCACGATGCCACACCGTCATGCCGCCCTAGGCGGCCCGTGCCGACTCACCTCCGGGAGCCACGGGCAATTCCGCGGGCTGCGGCGGGCGGGCGCG
>JAEUJK010000864.1 GCA_016794735.1 Gemmatimonadota bacterium
CGTCGCGCGAGATGCAATCCCTCACTTGGTCGCGTGGGGACAGGTTGCAGCGGTCTCATGAGATTGGGGGCGCGAAGGGCTCCGGGACGGTGGTAGCTTCTCCCCTCGCTGCCCCGTGGCTCGTGCTGGCCTCCCCCTGACTCCGCGAACTGATGCGCACGCACCGGCCACTCCCGCTCCTCATGGCGCTTCTCGTGTCGTGCGGGGGTGGTGGCGAGTCGACAGGCACGGGTGACAATGGCCCTGCCACCGAGGGGGTGCGCATCTCCGGGTCCATCACCAACCTCCTGGGCGATGGTCTCGTTATGCAACTCAACGGCGGCCGCGACATCTCGCCGGCGGGAACGCACACCCAGTTCTTCTTCGTCAACGTCCCGAAGCGAACCAACTACACGATCACGGTCCACACACAGCCGACGAACCCGTGGCAGACGTGCGTGGTGGCCGGCGGCACGGGTGTGGCGACGGCCGACAACGCCAGCGCGACGCTCACGTGCACGACCAATCGTTATGCGGTGCGCGGGACCATCAGCGGATTGACGGGGGGCGGCTTCGCGCTGCGAATCAACGGAGGGAATCCACAAGCGATCGCGCCGGGGAGCGCGACGTTTGCCTTTCCCGACATCGCCAGCGGGGCGTCGTTCACGGTGGCAATCGCTTCGCAGCCGGCGGGGCAGACCTGTACGATCAATGCGGCCGATGGGCGAGTCGCCGGTGGTGACTTCACGGCCGTGACCGTTGCCTGCGGCGCCGAGGGCTTCACGCTGGGTGGCGACTACATCTTTGGCGGGTCGACCGCGGTGCCCACCTTCCGGTTGAATGGTGCACCCGCGGTGTCCTTCGGCCCGGGCGTCGATGCGCCGCCGTTCCCGACATTCATGTTCCCCACGGCCCTGCGCCCGGGCGATCGCTGGAGCGTTGTTGTTGCCAGCCAACCACAGAACGCCAACGCAACCTGCACGCTGCTCAATGCGAAGGGGCGCATGCCCAGCGCGAACGTGACGTCGATGCAAATCCAGTGCTTCCAGTACGGTGCATTCGAGGGGCTCGAGGGCGCATTCACCACCACCGTGGAAAACCGGCGTCAGTACATCACCTTCTGGGCAGACGGCACGTACAACACCGCCACCCGGCTGGACAACACCTGCGCGAACAACGGCAACGGCGTCGAGTATGGCGCCTATCGGCGACTGCCGGACGGGACGTTCAAGTCCCGCGCTGGCCGGGCGGACACCAATGGTGAGTGCGGGCTCAACAATCCGAACGTGCCGTTCTCTTCGGCGCCCAGTGGCCGCCTGACGCGGAATGGCAACACGCTTTCCCTCAAGCTGCCCGACGATACGCTCACGGTGCTCACCCTGGATCCAGTGCCCCAGGTGGCAGGGTCACTGGTGGGTGCCTGGGTGCGCGCCGACGGGGTCGACGGCACACTCCTGGTGTTCCACGCCGACGGCACGTACCTCGCGCTCGAGTCGCAAACGGGGGTAAACCTCAACATGGTCCCGGGGTACGAACGCGGCTGCTATGTGCTGGGTGGCGGCACATTCACCGCTACCGTCGGCGCGGGGTGTACCCCCGATGGTCGGCCCTCGCTCGACGGCAATCGCCAGGACGGTGGGTTCGCGGGGCGTGGCGCCATCGCCTTCGTGCTCACCGGTGCCGCGACGGCCACGATCGACGGACAAGCGTGGCGTCGCATGGTCCTCGCTCCCTGATCCGCCCGGATCCCGGGGCGCGCCGCCACTCACGACGCTGGCCACCGCCCCGACAACACGCGGACCGTTCAGCGAAGGCCCTTCGTCACCTCGAGCAACTTGTCGATCTCCTCGGCGGTGTTGAACAGCGCCGGTGAGACGCGCACCTGCTTGAGCGCATCACGCACGGTGACGTCGATTGTCGCCTTCTCGAACGCGGCACGATGCGCGG
>JAEUJK010000865.1 GCA_016794735.1 Gemmatimonadota bacterium
GTCTTGCCGGTGCTCTTCTGGAAGTACGGATAGATCTCGTGCCCCGAGTTGATCGGGAAGACGTTGATCAGCTTGGGATTGGACGGCGTGCCGCCCCACTTGCCGTTGCCCACGTCCACGATCACCGCGCCAATGCCGCCCTGCGCCGAGTAGGCGATGCCGTTGTTCACCCAGAGGTCGTGGATGCGCGCGCCGGGGTAGCGGAACTCGCCGACCTTCTTCGGCTTGTAGATGTCCTTGATGTCGATGATGACGTACTTCTGCCCGCCGGAGATGGCGTACAGGTAGTCGTTGGTCGCGAAGGCGTTGTGCACGCCGCCGGTGAGGTCTTCATCGAAGGTGGCGGCGACCTTGGGATGGGCCGGCGTGGCGAGATCGAGGATCACGACGCCGTTCACGCGATTCGATGCGCCTTCACGCGTCAGCACCCCATACCGCCCGTCTGGTGACACCGTCACGTCATTGATCGTGCGCGCATCGACCTTGATCGAGTCCGTCTTCACGATGTTGTTCATGTCCGTGATGTCGAACACGATCGCGTACCCGTCACCGCCCCACGTGCCGACGAGGCAATAGTCGCGGCCGTCCTTGCCGGTCCACGGCCAGAGGTCGGAGGTGGCGGTGGTGTTCACCGTCCCGCGACCGGTGACCGTGATGCGACGGCGCACGTCGCGCGGCTTGACGTCCATCACCGTGCGCGCGAACACGTTCCCGGCCTGCGCCATCAGGGTGAAGCGCCCGGGCGCGTTGGCGGTGAAGAGGTTCGTCCCGTCCGGCGCACGATCCATGATGCCCGGACCACCGGGTGCGGCCGTCGTGTCGTCCGGCGTGTACTGGAAGGTCCACGAAATCTTGGCGTCCGTAATGGGCTGGCCATTCGCGCGTCGAGCCGTGGCGCCGAGATGCACCACGTCGCCGGTGTTCACCGTGTTCTCGCGAATCGAGAGTTCGAGCGACGCCACGGGGTTGGCCGCAACCGTATACGCCTTGCGAGCGGACACGCCCTCGGCTTCGGCGGTGATCGTGACGGCGCCAGGCTTGAGGGCACTCACGTTGCCGAAGCGATCGACGGTGGCAACGGCCGCATCCGACGATCGCCACGTGACCCGCAGGTCCTGGCGCACGCTGCCATCCTCGTGCGCGCCCTTCGCCGTGTGCGCCAGCATGGTGCCCACGTACAGGGCGCCGGGTTCCGGCACGATCTCGAGCTTGCCTAACGCCGGGTTGGTGATGAGCACGGGGACGTCCACCGTCACCGGCTCACCGGCGCGATTCGCGGCCGCCACCGTCAGCGTGTACGATCCCGCGCGCATGGCGTTGAGCTGCCCCTCGGCCCACCGCATGGTGCCGCGCGGTGCATTCACGCGCACCGGCGGGTTCGCGATCTCGCGTCCCTGCGCATCGAACGCCGTGATCCGGAGTGGCACCGTTTGCCCGACGCGAATCGTGACGCGTGCGGGTTCCGCGACAATACGCGCAACGTCGGCCTGCGCCCACGCGACGGCCGGGGCGCCCGCCATCAAATAGAAGGCGATGGAGGAACGGAGGAAGCGGGACATGGAGGTCCGTCCGGGTATGGGGTCATCCAACCGCTGGTGCACAAAGGACTTACCGCGCCCAGCAGCAGGCGTCAGATATGCCGTCGGCGCCGGGGCCCCGCAAGTCGCGGTCGCGCTGACACCGGGCAGCGCGCGCAGCGTGGTTCCCCGGCAATTCGGGTGCGGCGACCCGGGGCGCGCGGCGGCGCATCCGCCCCGGTGTCCGCATCGCTCGCGCGGCGGGAGGGATCACACGCCCGCCGCGGCCATCGTGCCTAACGCTGCGGATACCGCGCCGTGACCTGGCCCGCGGCGTCAAGGAACTCCATGCCGGGATTCCCGAGCGAATCCACGACCAGCCGGAGGCGCGTGCGTCCCTCGGGATCGCTGAGGTTCACGACCGCGTTGCGCGCCGGGTCACGCCCCACGTACACCCGTTGCGCGAACATCGCACGTCCGCCGGGCCGTTGCTGTGCCCATTGCTGCAGCGCGGCGTTGCGCGCGGCCCCTTCGGCGGTCGCCGCGACGATCGAGTCGCGCTGCTTCACCATCTGCATGATGTCCACGTCAGCACGGTCGGCGATCGTGAACCCCATGCGGCGCGACCCGTTGTTGTCCGTGTAGTTGAAGTACAGGACCTGGTCCTGGTTGAACTGGTCGAACGACAAGTGATGAGATGCCTGGTACTTGCCGTCCGGTCCCACCTTGCCGCTGAACGTCAGCCCGCCATTCTCGGTCCCTTCATCATTGAAGAAGATGATCCCGGGCCGCGTGCCGCCGGCGTACCCGAACGGTGCGCCCTTGTAGATGGGGCCGATCGAACGTGGCCGGTTGGAGATCACCATGCGGTACTTGCCGTCCGGCTCGACGACGTTGATCCGCTCGACGTCGATCTCGGTGAAGCGCTGGCGCGGCTGCGTGAACGCGCCGAGCAGCAGGACGCCGAGCGCAATGCTCGAGCACACGGCCCAGGCCTTGAGCCAGCGAAGTTCACGTTGCATCCGGGAATCCATGCGGTGCCTCCATCGTGTGGTCAGCGAACGAACCACACGATGTCACCGCGCACCGCGTCGTGCTATCTCCCGTCCGCGAGACGTGCGAACGGGGCTTCGGTCGGGTCGGGCCGGCGCGGCGTCAGTTCGGCGGGACCGGGCGCCCGCGCTGGCAATCCACCTTCCAGCAGGGGGGCAATGCCTTGGAGCGATCCTCGTACGGCCGGAGGATCCAGTCGAAAAACGCCCACGTGCGGTTCCACGAATCGATCTGTTCGGGCGAGTCCACCCGTTCGAGCGTGCGCGGGTCGACGCGACGGCTGAAGGCGTGGCCCACGCTCGCGCCCCATGGCGCGGGGTCCTGGTACACCTTGGTCTCCGACAACTCGGGCTTGAGCGCGCGCAGCTTCCACACGAGCTGCTGGTCCTCGACGTAGTTCACGTCCTCGTCGTTGGTTGCCACGTGCACGAGGATCGGGACGTTGAGCTTCTCCACCTGGTAGAGCGGGGAGCGCTTCTCGTATTCGGCGCGCTTCTCGTGCGGCATCCCCTGGATCCCTTCCTGGGTCGAGAAGCTGCGGGTGTAGGAGGGTCCCTTGTAGGACAGCCGGAAGAACAGGTTGGTGACGGGGACGATGGCTGCGCCTCCCTTGAAGGGATGCACGTCGCGCATGATGGAGAGCGAGGTGATGTATCCACCGTGGCTCCATCCCATCATCCCCAGGCGATCCTGGTCGACATGTGGCAGCGTCTTGAGGTATTCGACGGCCGACATGGCGTCGGTGACTTCCTTGCCGCCGTAGTCGATCGCGTTGTGATGCGCCTTGCCATACCCGGTGGATCCGCGGTAGTCCGGCGCGATGATCACGTAGCCGCGTTCCACCGCCTCGCGCACGAACGGGAACATCGTCGTGCCGAAGTTGCTGTGCACACCGCCGTGCACCCACACCATCGCCGCATGGCCGCGGGGACCGCGTTTCTGCAGCGGCTGGAAGAGGTGGGCGGGGATCTCCATGCCGTCGGCTGTGCTCTTGTAGGTCACCTTGGCATAGTCCATGACCCCACGGCTCCGGGCAGCGAAGGTGCTGTCCGACGCCTTTCGCGAGGCGATGTCGGCGTCGTAGTTCGCCGGCGGGTGGTCTTCCGGCCGGTTGCTGACGTAGAGGTCTCGCACCCGGGCGGAGTCCATGGCGCCGCGGTGCTGGGCCCCACTCGTGTCGGGGAGCGCGACGATGACGAGGGGAAGGACGATGCCGACGCAGTGTCGCAAGATGTTTGCTGACATGGACTTGGCTCTCATGTACGTGGTGGCCGCCACGGGCGGCGGGCCTTCCAACTTGCCTCCGGGACGCGAGGCGAGCCAGCCTGCAATCCGATCTGCGGCTGGCGGCGTAGACCACGTGGCGACCGACCTCCCGTCCGGGAGGCGTACGCCGCAAACTACGGAACTTCACGCCGTCCTCATGGTCGACCCTGTCGCCCGGCCAGACGCACGTCCCGCTGACGACGATGCCCGCCTCCTGGCGCGCCTCGTCGCCGGGGACGAACGCGCGCTGGGGTCGCTGTACGATTCTTATGGAGCTGTTGTGTACGGACTTGCCCTCGCGATCACGCAGGACCCTCCCACGGCGGAGTCGGTGGTGACCGACGCCTTCGCGGACGTCTGGCGCGAGGCGCGTTCGTTCCAGCGACCGGGGGCGACCCTGTTCGCCTGGCTCTCGCACACCGTGCGCTCGCTGGCCCTCGCCCGGCGCGCACCATCGGCCCGAGCGAGCACCGCACAGCCTCCGGCGGCATCGCAGCTGGCCCTCGCCCTCGAGCGGCTGGCGCCGGTCGAGCGGCAGAGTGTTGAGCTGGCGTACTTCGGCGGGTTGAGCCGTTCCGAGATCGCGCGGGCCCTTGGCGAAACCGAGGTCACCGTCGCCGTGGCGCTTCGCTCGGCCATGGAACGCTTGCGTGACCTCGTGACCCCGCCCTCCTCGCACGTCACGCCCCGGATGGTGGCGAACGTATGAGCGACCTTCGTGCATTGGCAGCGGCCTACGCCCTGGATGCCGTCGACGCCAGCGAACGAGCGGCGCTCGATGCGCTGCACGCACAGGATGCGGAGTTCCGTCGAGAGGTGGAGGCGTTCCGCGAAGTCGGCGCGCTGATGGCGTACGCGGCCCCGACGGTCGCCGCGCCATCGGCGCTGCGTGATCGGATCCTGGGTGAGGCGCGCAGCGTGCGCAGCATCACGAGCGCCCCGACCGCGCGCGCGACGCCGGCGGCTCGCTCGCGCTGGGTCACGGTGGCGCCGTGGCTTGCCGCAGCGGCATGCGCCGCCTTCGCCGTGTTTGCCTACAACGGCATGCAGCAGGCCCGCGACGCGATGGTGGCGCTGTCGGGTGAGCTGACGCAGGTGCGGACCGAGCTGCAGGAGAAGGACCGGACTATCACCGCGTTCATGGGCCCCGAGGTCCATGTGGTGTCGTTGGCCGAGGGGAGCAACAAGCCCACGGCGCGCGTGTTCTGGAATCACACGCGCAACGTCTTCATCGTGACCGCGTTCAACATCCCGCGGGCACCGGATGGAAAGACCTACCAGCTGTGGGCAATCTCCAAGGCACTCAAGGCGCCCGTCTCGATGGGCACGTTCAACACGGATGAGGAAGGACGCGCAACGATCATCGTCCCGGTCGGCACCGACGTCAATGCGATCGATGTCGTCGAGCTCTGCGCGATGACCCTCGAACCGGCTGGTGGCTCACCTGGTCCGACCGAGACCCCGCGTCTCGTGGGAAGCTGGCGGCACACGGACTAGGTCCGCACAACATCACGACCCTGGCGTCAGCGACGCGCGGATCCGCTGCGCGTCGACCCGCAGCTTGCGCATGCGGGCGCG
>JAEUJK010000277.1 GCA_016794735.1 Gemmatimonadota bacterium
CCCGAGGCGTCGCGCAACTTCTTCATGCAGGCCACGCAGCGCGACCCGATCCCGCTCTGGACGCACCTCTATCACTGGTGGGACAACATGCGCATCCGCGTGGCGCCCCATGCCAGCCCGATCCGCAAGTCCGCCCTGCGCTACAACGTGTGGATGAGCCGCGCCGAGGGGATGGCGACGTCGATGGAGGAGTGGATGATGCACGCGGGGCTGTACGATGACTCGCCGCGCTCGCGGGAGATCGTGTGGATCATGCTGATGAACCGCGCCGCGCGCGGGCTCGGCAACCTCTACGCGCACTCCAACGAGCTGGACATGGAGAAGGCGGGCGACATCCACGTGAACTGGACGCCACGCGGGTGGATGCGTCGCGACCCGCTGCTCGGTTTCGAGCAGCATCTCTACCTGCGGCAGCCCGGCTATGGCGCGAGTTACATCACCGGCGGCCGGTTGATGGAAGAGACGATCGCGCTGCGCGCCCGCCAGCTGGGCGACCGGTTCACGATGCAGCAGGTCATGGATGAGATCAACGCCGCCGGGATGATCCCCGTCTCGATGATCTACTGGGAAGTCACCGGGGACGACCGCATGGTGCGTGAACTGCGGGAGGGGCGAGCGCTGCCACTTCGTTAGGCAGCGACGCCCGCTCCCGCGGGAACGGCTCAGCGCAGGAAGAACGCGTCGATGCCGAAGCGGAGGCCGAAGGTCGTGGCATCGGAGTCGGCGCGGTTGCGTCGGAAGCTCGACACAAACCCCTCGGCGACGATGCCGACCTGCCGCGTGACCATGAAGTCGACCCCCACGACCCCGTCGATCTCCCGCGTGGTCTCGCTGGTCTCGATCCCGGTGGGCAGGTCGTACGTCAGGCGACTGACCTGGAACCCGGCGCCTACATATGGAAGGGCGGTGCGCCCGCCGGGCACCAGGTAGTACCGCACCGAGGGCCCCGCGCCGAGGCCGCTGCTGGACTGGTTGTCGCTGGAGGTGCGCCCGATGGTGAACGCGCCACCGACGGCGAAGCGCGGCGCAATGAAGAAGAGCGCACGCGGGCTGAGGAAGACGTTGGTCGTGGTGATGTCCGAGAGTCCGGCCTCGACCGATGTACGGGTAATCGAGGCCGATCCACCAACGAGCACGCTCCCCTGGTCGATGGCGGTGCGGCCCTGCGCGTGTGCGGTGAGGCTCGTGGCGGCCAGGGCGGTGAGGAGGATGGGACGAAGCATGTGGTTCCTCGGGGAAAGGGGCGTCGCGGCAGTAGTTGGCGCACGTTAGTCGCCGCGTGGCGGCAACGTGCACGGGTCCGTGACGAGCGGTGCTCTGGCAGGCTGGAGCGCAATGCACACTGCGCCAAGGGCAATCCGCTTCCCGCGTCGTACCCCGAAGTATCCTCCCGATCCCTCACAACGACACCTGACGACAACGCGCGCGACGGATGGGTCCGCCGCGCGCGTTAGGCGCCGTGTGTCGGAGTGCGACGCTGCTACCGCGGGTCCCCTGGCGCGATCACAACCGGGTCGCGCTGCGGCAAGACAACGATCGGCCCGCCGAAGACTCCCTGACCCCAGACGATGAGGCCGCCGATGTCGGTGTCGCCGAAGGTGTCGATCTGGA
This sequence comes from Gemmatimonadota bacterium, assembly GCA_016794735.1. GTDB lineage: Bacteria > Gemmatimonadota > Gemmatimonadetes > Gemmatimonadales > Gemmatimonadaceae > RBC101. The sequence continues at coordinate 1,612 of JAEUJK010000277.1, forward strand.
GCACGGCGATGCATCCATCCGTTTCGGGGTCGGTGAGGGCGATGGGGTTGCCGCACAACACCTGGTCATCACCCTGCATGGTGCGTCCCGAGGAGGAGGGATTGGGCTTGTTGCAGGGGCTGCCGCCCTCCGGGCCGCTCGTGGTGTTCTGCTCGCAGAGGCGCGTCCACGCGTCGATGACGAGTTGGGGATCCACGGTGGGGGCGCACGCGTAGCCGGCGTCGGGATCCACATAGATGAGGGTCGGGTCCGCGCATCCCTTCATCTTGGCCATCAGTTGCTGGCACGGGGTCGCCTTCCATCCGGTGCGATGGCACTCAGCGACGAGCTCTCGCGCGGCTTCGCGCACCGAGGCGCAGGCGCTGTTCGGGGCCGTCTGATGGTGTTGCGTCCCGGTGCCGTCATCGCCGTCGTGTGTGGTTCCGGCGCCTTCCTTGTGACCCTCGTGCTGAGGTCCGAGGTTCGGGTCCTCGAGCGCGAGCTTCCGCGCGGCCTTCCACGCCAGCCAGTCCTGTTGGGCCTTTTGCCGGTCTGCGGCATTGCCCGTCCGTCGTGCGATCTCAGCCGACGACAAGTACTGCAGGTACGCGTGTTCTGCGGCCACCACCCGGTCATTCTTGAGCTTCGCGGATTCTTCGTTCGTCAGCCCCAGGTAACCTGGTGCATCACCCCAGGTATACCGGCCGTACTTGTGGACGCCCGCGAACGGGCCATACCCCTGGTTGTACTGGACCTCGCCGTATCCAAGGGAGTGGCGGGCATCGACATGGCCGCACGCGTTAGGCACCGATCCCACATCCAGCGCCGTGCTACTGTTCGCTGGCATGGTGAACGACGCACCGTCGGCAAACCCCACGGCGGACTGCGCCGAGAGCTGCGTGGCGCACAGCTCATACACCTGCGAGAGCGGCAGCCCCTCGGCGGCATACGAGTGAATGCACGCCATGTAGGAGCCTTCCGCAAACAGTCCACCCGCGGTAATGAGCTTCGTGACGGGGGTGT
>JAEUJK010000872.1 GCA_016794735.1 Gemmatimonadota bacterium
CGGCTTGCCCAGGCCGTTGACCAGTGCGGCGCCCAACGCGAAGTGCATCATCATCCCTTTCATCGTGCCCTCCTGGGTCTCCCCGGTGCATACCGCGTGATGGCGGTCGAAGTTCCGGGCATCCACGAGCCCTGACCCCGATGGCGGCCGCAAGCCACGTGCTGTCCGCCTCCGCCATCCACAAGACACGCCGCCCCGACGATTCCCCAGCCCTCGCGCGCGTCACCCCTTCGTCAGGGGCATGGCATGCACTTTACGGTTTGGGCACCAGTGGTGGTGATGGCCACCCTTCGATGCACCACCGGCTGGCTGGTGGTGGGCATGAACCACGGCGTGTCCCTTGCCGTGCGAGATCAACCAACGAACGACGGGAAAGGCCGCGGCGCCGGCAATCGCGAGGGCGACCAGCAAGCTGCCCCAGAAGAGCATCGAGTCGAGCGGCGCGTCCATCGCCCCGGGAATCACGAGCATGATCAGGTTGTCCACCACTTCCATGGTCGCAATCGAGACAGTGTCCGAGGCGAGGGCCAGGCCCACCGCGGTGCGCCACGCGATCCCCGACCGCAGCAGCGGGATCATGGTGAGCAGGTAGCCAAGGAAGAACGCGAGCACGATGGAGAGGCCGATGGTCTGGCCCGTGCCGAGGCCGCGTGCCGTCCCGATCACCATTCCCAGGATCTCGCCGATCGCGCAGCCGGTGAGGCAATGCAGCGTGGCGCTGAAGGCGACCCGGTTCAACGATGGGCGGCCTGCGGGGGGCGGGGGCCTGCGGTCATGGGAGTGGTCCGATGAGGTGACGCGACCGACCGTCGGCGGCCGGGTCCAAAGCCCCGGGCCACGGTGCCTTCCGGAGGACGGCGCAGGGGGCGGAAAGCCCAAGGAGCCTCGGGACGGAGACCGTCGAGCTGTACGCAAGCTAGTCGACGGGTCACGGCAGGCGGCCGACGCCTTGCCGACCCCTGCGCCCTCCCTGAAGTTGGACGCTGCACGTTGTGCTTCCTCGACTCGACCACCGGTGATCCCCATGCGCCTGCTGCTGCCCGCCATCCTCACGGTCCCGACGCTGCTGTCTGCCCAGGGTGCGCGCCCCATGACCTTCCTCGATCAACAGCTCATGCGGCAGGCCGGGAGCCTCGCGTTGAGCCCCAACGGCGACCGCGCGCTCTACACACTCTCGGTGCCGAACTGGAAGGAAGCACGGCGGTACACCGACATCTTCGTCGTGAGCACTACCGGCGGGTTGCCTACCACGCGACAGCTGACGTTCACGAAGGACAAGAACGAGAACACGCCGCGCTGGTCGCCCGATGGCACCTTCTTCGTCTTCTCGTCCAACCGCGACGGCAACACCAACCAGTTGTACGTGATGCGTCCGGACGGTGGCGAGGCGCAGAAGATCACCGACGTGAAGGATGGCGTGGGGAACTACGCCTTCACCTCCAACGGACGTGCGCTCGTGTTCGCCGCGGGCAAGGCCGAGGAACAGCAGCTGTGGACGTTGCCGGTGGCCAACCTCACCGAGGCCAAGCCCACCGCACTCACCAAGCACGCGACGCCAGTGGGGAACTGGCAGCTCTCCAAGGACGGCACGCGCGCCTTCTTCCTCGCCCCGGACTCCATCGACACGCTGAACAAGAAGCGCCTCGAGGCCAAGTTCGACGTGCGCATCCGCAATGAGGACATCCCGCTCAACCACCTGTGGATGGTGGACATCGCCACGGCCACCGAGAAGCGCCTGACGCAGGGCGCAAACTTCTCCGTGGAAGGGTTCTCGCTGTCCGACGACGGCAAGTGGGCCGGGATCCGCGGCCTGCCGAATGACCGGTATGCGCGCACGATCACCGAGGCCGGCAACACGGGCGACCTCTACCTGCTCAACATTGCCACCGGCAACCTCGAGCAGCTGACGAACAACAAGATCATCTCCGAGAGCAACCTCTCCTTTGCCCCGGACGGTCGCACGATCGCCTTCAGCGCGTCGGACGACTTCGTGTACTTCCGCGCGAACAAGGTCTACACGCGCGCAATCGACGCCGTGAACGGCCCGTGGACGAAGCTCGGCGCGTCCTACGATGGTGACGTGACGATCGCCTGGTGGAGCAAGGACTCGAAGACGATCTACTTTGGCGATGGCGTGCGGGCCACGAGCCAGCTGATGGCCCTCGATGTCGCCGCCAACACGGTGAAGCAGGTGACGGACTTCAAGGCCTCGTTCGCCGCCTCCGTCGACCCGGACAACGGAAAGCTGCTCATCACCTACGCCGACCCGAAGACCCCGACGGTGCACTTCGTTGCCGATCGCGTGGAGGATGCGGCGAACCGCTCCGCGTGGCGCCAGTTGACCAACGCCAACCCGCAGGTGGCGAACCTCCAGCTCGGCGAGGAAGAGGAGATCTGCTGGACCTCGGCGGACAAGAAGCAGACCTGCGGCATCCTGGTGAAGCCCGTCGGCTACCAGCCCGGCCAGCGGTATCCACTGATCGTCGCGATCCACGGCGGCCCGCAGTCCGCGGACATCCTGTCGTTCAACGGCGGGTACGGGGCCCAGGCCTATGCCGGCGACGGCTACATGGTGCTCAAGCCCAACTATCGTGGCTCGACCAACTACGGCGAGGCGCACAAGTGGGGCATCGTCAACGACTACTTCAAGAAGGGCTACGAAGACATCATGACGGGCGTCGACCAGCTGATCGCGAAGGGCATGGTCGATGGTGACAAGATGGGGGTCCTTGGCTGGAGCGCCGGCGGCCACTGGACCAACTGGATCATCACGCACAACACACGCTTCAAGGCCGCGTCGTCAGGCGCCGGCACGGTGAACTGGATCTCGATGTATGCGCAGTCGGACATGCAACACGTCCGCATGCACTACCTCGGCAACAAGCTCCCGTACGAGGACTTCGAGCCGTACTGGAAGCAGTCCCCGATCCGCTACATCACGGCAGCCAAGACGCCGACGATGATCCACGTCGTGGACGGCGACCCGCGCGTGCCGCGCCCGCAGAGCGAGGAGCTGCATATGGCGCTCAAGAAGCTCGGCGTCCCCACCGAGTTGTTTGTCTATCCGGGCATGACCCACGGCATCCCCGACCCTCGCAACCAGCTGCTCAAGTCGGTGGCCGAGAAGGCGTGGATGGACAAGTGGATCCTCGGGAAGGGCGGCTTCAAGTGGCAGGACGTCCTGAAGACGCTCGAAGAGGGCGCGGAGACGAAGGCGATCACGACGACGAGCCCGTAGGCAAACAGCAAACAGCAAACAGCAGACGGCAGACGGCAGACGGCAGACGGCAGAACAAGACGCCTTGCGCGGGGAGGGCTCCTGCGCAAGGCGTTCTTTCGTCCGGCCACTACATGGTGAGCGCCTCCGTGGCGCGTGTGTCGGCTAGCGGCAGCGCTTCGCGGCAGCGAGGTCGGCGGACAACGTGGCCGCGCGGTTCACCTTGAGCACCTTCTCCACGATCGGCGGCGGATCCAGCGCGAGGGCCCGCGCATATCGGTCGGCCGTGGCTTGCTCGTAGGCGGCGGCCAGCGCACACGCCTCCGCTGGCGACCAACCCGCACGACGCGCCTCGACGTCGTTCCACGGATTTGCCGGGGGAAACGCGGGGTACTGCTCATAGATGCGCATGAGGTAACTCACCCGCCCGCCCTGCGCGCGCTCGAGCGCGGGAAAGGGCGCCACCCCGGCGAACTGC
>JAEUJK010000057.1 GCA_016794735.1 Gemmatimonadota bacterium
GAGGTGGCGACCACCACCCCCTTACCCGCCGCGAGGCCAGACGCCTTCACAACAACAGGAGCACCGCTAACTCTAATGGCGGCAATGGCTTCTGCGCTGGACGTGTGCCACGATGCTCCGGCGGTCGGAATGCCGTGCTCCAGCATGACCTGCTTGGAGAATCGCTTGGACGACTCGAGCTGGGCGGCGGCCTGGGAGGGGCCGAAGACGGCGAAGCCACGTGCCCTGAGCGCATCGGAAACACCGGCTGCGAGGGGGGCCTCGGGTCCCACAACCACGAGGTCCGGACCCTCGCGCTCAGCGACTTCGCAGACGGCGGCGGCGTCCGACGGATTGATCTTGATGCAGCGGCCCAGCTCTTCGAGTCCCGGGTTCCCCGGCGCGGCGATCAGGTCAACAGAAGGGTCATCCTGAGCGACCTTCCAACCGATGGCATGTTCCCGACCGCCACCGCCGAGGAGCAGAATCTTCACGTGCCGGAGGGTCCCTTGAAGGCGCTGTTGAAGGCGTCGCGTGCCCGGTTGATCACCTCGTTGAACGAGTCGACCGCGCCGCGCGCTTGCTGGCTGTAGTAGCCGGCGGCGTCAACGTAATCGTCCGAGAGGGGTGGTGTCGATGCGTCGGAGCGACGACGGTAATCGCCGGCCAGGATCTTGTCGTACTCCCCGCTCTTCACCCACCGCTGGATCTCTGCGGCCCGCACGGTCCCGAACGGATGCGTGCGGAAGGCGGTGTTGATCACCTGCCAGACCTTGTCGGCGAAGTCCGACGACCCCTCGTACTGCTCCGCCTGCTCGATGAAGGCGTCGACCGAGATCTTGTCCCCCCACTCCGCGCCGCCGGCCATCTTGAGGAAGGTCCCCATGCTCGTGCGGACGTTCTGCGTGACGAGGAGTCCGGCCCGGTCCGCAGAGAGTTCGGCCTTGCGATACCACTCCATCAGCGCGAGCTGGAACGGCAGCAGCGCCATCCCGGCCAGGAACGGAAGGTTCTGGATCCCCACCGTCAGGATGATGATCGCGATGGTGGTGTAGGTCGTGTGCCCGCTCATGATGTGCCCCAGCTCGTGGCCGAGGATGTCGCGTTGCTCCTCCTCGTCCAGCAGTTCGATGAGCCCGGAGTTCATCACGATGAAGGGCTTGTCGAAGCCCACGGCGGCGGCGTTCACGAGCGGCGTCTGGGTGACGTACAGCTCGGGGACCGTATCCCAGTTGAGGGTCTCGAGGACCTCCTGGTACTGCGCCCACATCTTGGGCCGCTGGTTGGGCCCCACCCGGACAGCGTTCGCCAGGAACATCTGCCGCACGCCGCGTTCGCCGAAAAAGGCGGCCACCTTCCGCACGACCTGATCGAATCCCGGAATCGAGCGGAGGGTGTTGAGGGCAGCCCGGTCGGCCGGGTGCTCCCAGGCCGTCGAGCTGATGTCGGTGAGGATCACGCGAGCGGGCATGGCGGGTGTCGTGGGAATGGGTGGTCCTCGGGGCCGCAGCTTTCACCGTGGCCACCGGGGCGCCGGACCTGACGATCCAAAGTCCGGTCGGCCCCGGGTCGTACGGTCGCGAACGGGGTGCGGTGTCAGCCCATCGCCTGTTCCAGGTCCTTCAGCAGGTCGCGGATGTCCTCGACGCCAACCGACAACCGGATGAGCCCCTCGGTAATCCCGATCTTCGCCCGACGCTCGGGCGGGACCGACGCGTGGGTCATCGATGCCGGGTGGTTGGCGAGGCTCTCCACGCCGCCCAGCGATTCCGCAATCGAGAACACCTTGAGCCGGTTCATGATGGCGCGGGCGTTCTCCTTGGACCCGGTCTCGAACGAGATCATCGCGCCGAACCCGGACATCTGCCGCTTGGCGAGCTCGTGTTGCGGGTGCGAGGGAAGTCCGGGGTAGAACACCTGGTCTGCGCCGAGCCGGTCCGCCAGGAACGCCGCGATGGCGCGGCCATTGGCGTCGTGTGCGGCCATGCGAAGGTGCAGGGTCTTGGTCCCGCGCAGGACGAGCCACGCATCGAACGGGCCGGGGACGGCACCGGCGCTGTTCAGGATGAACTGGAGTCGGGCCGCGAGGTCGTCGTCGCGCACGATGGCGGCGCCGCCGATCATGTCGCTGTGTCCGTTGAGGTACTTCGTCGTGGAGTGGAACACGATGTCCGCCCCCTGCTCCAGCGGGCGCTGGAAGACCGGGGTGGCGAAGGTGTTGTCCACGATGAGCAACGCGTTGTGTGCATGCCCGATCTCCGCCACCGCCGTGATGTCCGTGAGGTGCATCAACGGATTTGTCGGCGTCTCGACCACGATAGCGCGCACATCCGGGCCCATCGCCTCCGCGACGTGCTGGGGATCGCGGGTGTCCACGTAGCTAAACCGCAGCCCGTAATTGACGAGAATTCGATCGAAGAGCCGTGGTGTGCCGCCATACAGGTTGTCCGCGCACACAATGCGGTCTCCTGATTTGAACAGCTTCATGATCGAGTCCATGCAACCCATGCCGCTGCCGAACGCGAAACCGTGCACACCACCTTCGAGCGCAGCGAGGTTGCGTTCAAGCGCTTCGCGTGTAGGGTTCTTTCCGCGCGCGTACTCGTAGCCCTTATGCTGGTTCAGCGCGTCCTGTGCGTAGGTGGAGGTCTGGTAGATCGGCGTCATGATGGCGCCGGACACCGGATCGGGGCGCTGGCCGGCGTGGATGGCGCGGGTGCCGAAACCGTACGTGAGGTCTTCGTCGAAGATCCGGGACATGCGGGGAAGGGCGGGGGATGGAAGGGCGTCTGGCAAGATAACCTGAGCCGGGGGAGGCGGTCGGTGCTGGACACCCACCGTTGCCAATGATGGACGCACCTGAACGCCTGACGACGGGACCGGCGGTGCGCTGCCTGGTGGTCGATGATGAACCACACCTGCGTCGTGTGCTCGTGCGCGTGATGCAGGCGGATGGCTTTGTGTGCGAGGAAGCGGCGTCCGGTGTCGAGGCGCTCGAGGTCTTGTCGCGACAGGCCACGACCCTCGTGCTCAGCGACCTGCACATGCCGGAGATGGACGGGATCGGGTTGCTGCGTGAAGTCCGCGCTCGGCATCCGGACGTGGCGGTGGTGATGATCACCGCAGTGGCCGACGTCGCGACCGCCGTGAGTTGCCTCGGCGCCGGGGCGATGGATTACCTCACGAAGCCCTTCCACATCGAGGAAGTCCGCGCTCGTGTGCGCCAGGCGCTGGACAAGCGGCGCCTGGTCCTCGAGAACCGCGACTACCAGGAGCGACTCGAGGAACGCGTCGCGGCGCAATCGCGTCGGCTGGAGCAGCTGTTCCTCGCGAGCATCCAGTCGCTCGCCGACGCACTCGAAGTGAAGGACCCCTACACGCACGGACACTCCGTGCGCGTCTCGCAGTACTCCAGCGTCATCGCGCGAGCGCTCGGTCTCGATGCGGAAGTCGTGCGACAGGTGGAGCTTGGTGGCCGCGTGCACGACATCGGCAAGATCGGAGTGCGCGAGAGTGTGCTCAACAAGTCGGGCCCGCTCACCGATGAGGAGTACCAGCACATCATGACGCACCCCGTGGTGGGATGGCGGATCCTCTCGCCGCTCCTCTCTGACATGCCAAAGGCGCTGAACATCGTGCGCTCGCACCACGAGCGCTTCGACGGCCGCGGGTTGCCAGACAAACGCGCGGGAGAGGACATCCCGCTGGAAGCCCGCATCGCGGCGGTGGCGGACACCTTCGACGCCATGACGAGCGCCCGCCCGTACCGCCCCGGCGTCCCGGTGGCGGCCACGATCGCCGAGCTGCGGCGCTGCGCCGGAGCCCAGTTCGACCCGGTGGTGGTGGACGTCTTCCTGGACGCCCTCGCCTCCGGCGCGATCGACGTCGCCTCCCTCGAGGCTCCTCCCGCCCGGACCTGACCCGGGACGAAAAGTCCCGCCCGCTCGCGCGTCCTTGTCCGAAAGGCGGCTTGCGCTTCGAAAGTGTGACTGGGGTCACCAGCGCTAAGTGCAGCCCGGGCAATGGCTTCTGGTTACATTGGGGGCCGAACTCACGCGGAGCTGGGGATGGCATTTGAAGGTTTGATGGTCAGCGTATCGGGCGTTCGGGGACGCGTCGGTCAGGCGCTGACCCCGGAAGTGGTCGCCACCTTCGCTGCCGCATTCGGCGCCTTCTCATTGGCGCGTTCCAACTCCAAGACCATCGTCGTCGGACGCGACAGCCGGGTCTCCGGGCCGATGTTCCATCGCGTGGTCTGTGCGGCGCTCCAGTCGGTTGGCGCCGACGTCCTCGACATCGGCATGGCGCCCACCCCGACGGTCCAGCTCGAGGTCGAACATGCGCACGCCGCGGGTGGCCTGGCGATCACGGCGAGCCACAACCCGATCGAGTGGAACGCGCTCAAGTTCATTGGTTCCTCGGGTCTCTTCCTCGATGCGGCGGAGGGCGCCGCGATGCGGGCCTTCCTCGACGGCAAGATCCCGCGCGCGACGTGGGATGCGCTGGGTACCGTTCGCGAAGACACGGCCGCGATTGACCGGCACATCCAGGCCGTGCTTGCCTTGCCGCAGGTGGATGTGGCCGGCATTCGACAGCACCGCTTTCGCGTGGCGCTCGACACCTGCCATGGCGCCGGTTCGCAGATCATGCCGCAGCTGCTCGATGCCCTTGGCTGCGAGGTGCACTGGATCAACCGCGAGCCGCACGGACGCTTCAATCGCCCGCCCGAGCCCGTCGCGGAGAACCTCGGGGAGCTCGAAGCGCTGGTTCGTTCCTCCGGTGCGGTGGTCGGTTTTGCGACTGATCCCGACGTGGACCGTCTGGCCGTGGTTGGCGACGCCGGATCGGCGATCGGTGAGGACTGGACCCTGGCGCTGGCGGCGGATGTCGTGTTGTCGCGGACCCCGGGTGTCGTGGTCACGAACCTCTCGACCTCGCGGATCCTC
>JAEUJK010000286.1 GCA_016794735.1 Gemmatimonadota bacterium
AGGAAGCGACCGCCGCCCAGCAGCAGTGCCGCCGTCCCCGCCGCAACGGCGAGGGCAGCCGCCCACACGGCCTGCCGCTTCAGGAAAGGGGCCACGATTCGAGAGAACGGGATCTACAGAAAAGACCTGCCGACCTCACCACCGTCACAGCCAGCATAGTTTACCTCCCGCATGCACCTGCCGTACACCTTTCCCGCGCGCGGGCTCCCCTGCCGCCCCCTCGCGGTGGCCCTCCTCCTCACCGCCACCAGCAGCGTGGCCGCCGGCCAGGCGTCGTCGCTGGGCCTGCGCGGCATTGGAGCAGTCGGCCTCGGCGGCGCCGTCAGCAACATCGAGCGCAATGCCACGGGGCTCGAAGTCGCCGCCTCCGTCGACCTCGGCCATTTCGCGTCGCGCCGCGTGCGTCCGGGCGCGTCCATCGCGTTCCTTCGCACCCTCCCGCGGTCCGAATACGTGACCCAGGAAGACGCCACCTATCGGGATGTCTTCTACGACCTCAGCGGTCATGTGACCCTCACCGTCCTCGCCCGGGACCCCGAAAAGCGCCTGGTCCCGTACGCTAGTGTCGGCGCGGGCGTGCACGCCCTGACCTCGTCCTACGGTTCCATCCCCATCGACATCCGGTACAACACGAACGTCTTCGGGCTGCGCACGGGGGCGGGCTTCCGGCTCCGCGGACGGAGCCGCGCCGTGAGCCTCGAGGGGACGGCCATCCTCGCCCGCAACGTCAGCCGGGCCAGCATCGGCATCTCGACCGAGTGGCTGTTCGGGGACCTTCGCCGATCCACGACTCCATGACCACGCCCGCCATCCCCCCGCGACTCACCGTCATCCTCGACCGCTTCCGGACGCTTTCCCGCGAAGACAAGATGGCCGCGCTCGTGAGCCACGCCCGCAAGCTCGAACCACTCCCAGAACACCTCGCCGCACTCACGGACGATTCCTTCGCCGTCCACGAGTGCCAGACCCCGGTGCGAATCTTTCCGGAGTACGCCAATGGTCGGCTGCACTTCTACGCCGAGATCAATGCGCGCCAATCACCGACGGTCGCGGCCTTCCTGAGCCTCGTGTTCAGCGTCGTGAACGACGAGCCACCGGCGACGACCCTGGCCATTCCCGAAGACTTCGTCCGCACGATGATGGCGGGCCTCGGGCTCGGCACGCGTGAGGTCGGGCTCGAGGCGCTCGTCGCGCGCCTCAAGCGACACGCCCGCGACGCCACCAGCTGAACGTTCCTTCCCTCCCACCACTCCGCTCGTGTCACAGCAACAGTCTGCCGCGTCCCACGCCCGCACCATCCCGATCTACCACCGGTTCGCCATTCCGGTCCTCGTCATCAACATCGTCGTGACACTGGTGGCACTCTGGCGTGCCCCGTCGCTCGACATGGGCTGGGCGGTCCTCGTGGCCACCGCGCTCGCCGTCGGCGTGTTGTGGGGACGCGTCCAGGCGCTCACGGCGCAGGACCGCGTCATTCGACTGGAAGAGACGCTGCGGATGCAGCGCGTCCTGCCCCCGGAGCAGCACGGTGAGATCGCCAAGCTCTCGCGCAGCGACTTCATCGCGCTCCGTTTCGCTCCCGACGAGGAGCTTCCTGACCTGGTGCGTCGCACGCGGGCCGGCGAGTTCGCCAAGCCCATCGACATCAAGAAGGCGATCCGGAACTGGCGCCCGGATCACCTCCGCGTGTAGTTCCGCTACTTCGGAAAGCGGATCACTTCGTTTTCGAGGGGCAGCAGGCGTCGCTTGGGAGTGGGCGCCTGCGCGGTGCAGCCGACGCCGAACGCCTTGCAGCTGCCGACCAGCTCGAACTGGTCGTGCACGTACGGGACTCCTTCCGACCCCAGCGGCGAGTTGTAGTCGGAGATGTGGAAGTGGAGGTGGGGTTCCGTGGAGTTCCCCGAGTTCCCACCTTCCCCAGGACCGCGCCCCGCTTCACGCGGTCGCCCACCTTCGCGCGCAGGCTCCCCGGTCGCAGGTGGGCGTAGAAGGCAAAACGCCCGTTGCCGATGTCCAGGATCACGTGGTTGCCGCCCACGGTTTCCAGCGTGATGGGAACGGCCCTGGAGTTGATCCCCGGTACGTTCTCCGGGATCGAGTCCTTTGTGGCGACGACGATGCCATCGGCCACCGCGAGCGCGTCCTGGTCCTCGGCGTAATAGCTCTCGTTCTTGAGTGAGTCGCCGCGGTAGGTCTTGAACGCGCTATCCACGATGACGTAGTCGATGGCGAAGCGCTGCGCGATCGACGGCAGGCCATCCACAGGGATCTGGGCGCGACGATGTCCCGAGACGTTCCCCGGACCATTGGCCGCAAACCAGTTGCCCCCGCGCAGCGGCGGCCCGATCACGGCCACGTCGCGTGACACACTCGTTGGGCGCAAGGCGAGGGTCCGCGTCCCGATCGAGTCGGTGATCGTCAGGCGATGGCGCAGTTCCGCCGGCGCCTCTCCCGTGATCGGCACCTGGAGGAAGAGCACAGCACGTTGCGTGGGACCGAGCCGTGGGCGATCGGCTGCCCCAATGTTGCCCTGGCCCGGTCGGGCGAGGTCACGCCACAGTGCGCTGGCCGCCAGGGTGTGCAGCGTCCTCCCGCGCGCATCCATCACCTCGACGCGCGTCCACTTCAGTTCGCGCGGCTCGAGGTTGGTCACCCAGATCTCATACACCAGGAAAGCGCCATTGGCGCCCGTCGCCACTGAGGGCGCCTTGGGAACGCGCGCCTCGATCATCACGGGGCGATCGGCGAGCTGGGCGTCCGCCGACGCCGTGGCCACGGCAATCGCAAGTACAACACCGCGCATGACTACACCACGCATGATTCGCTCCAAGTTACAGGTAACCCGAGTTCGCACCACCCAGCAGGACCGGCCTCGACCCCTAACGTTCGTCTGCCGTCCGCCGTCTGCCGTCTCAACTAGAACTTCCACCCCAGCAGGTTCCAGGTATTGAGCGACCAGAAGAACACGAGGCACACCACGACGGCCAGCGTGTGTCGCACGCGCCACGCCAGTGTTCCCGCGTTGCGCATCCACTGCAGCGCCGCCACGGCGGCCGCCGCGAGCGTGAACACCAGCGCCAGCACCGGAAGGGTCAGCGAGGCACGCAGCGAACCGATCTGGTTGCCGAGGATGTACTTGATGGGATCGGACGCCATGCCGGCGATGCTCGCCAGGAACGCGACGATGAGGACTGCGACGACCAACATGAGCTGCCGCCCGCGCGCGATCAGCGGATCCGGCGTCGCACGGCCACTGCTCCGGTGCCCGAAGTAGCGGACGACCGCGGCTCCAATGACGCCCAGCAGGGTCACGATCCCGAGCCCCAGCACCATGAGGTGGAACCCCGGCGCGCTCGCGCCGTCGAGCTTCTCCATCACCATCATCGGGGCCATCGACAGGAACCCGTGCGTGATGCGCCCGCTGGCATCCTGGCGGAACGCCACCAGGTCATGCGAGACCTCGTCGCGGAACAGGAGGGAATCCACCTGCACGAGGCGCAGCGGGCCGAACGGCGTGCTCGCCAGCAGGGCGCCACTGTCAGTCGCGGCCACCTTGATGGCCCCGCTGAGTGCGAGGGCCTTCTGGAACGTGGTGTACGACATGCGATTGAGCACGTACTCGCCGGCAAAGCGCTGCAGCGACGCCGCGTCACCCGCCTTCGGCGTGATGACCGGGAGCGGCTCCGGGTAGTAGTGCGCAAACACATCGTCGGCGAACGGCTTGAAGCTCACCGCGCCCCCGGTGCTGGTATTGAACGACACGAAGAACCCGACCTTCTCGGTGGGCAGCAGGATCATGTCGGAGTGGAAGAACTGCGTGTCGCCGCCATGGCCGATCGCACGTGGTCCAGCGGCGGACTGCTCATAGAAGCCGTAGGCGAACCCGGGGATCCGCGGGTCGTGCCCCTGCAGGCGCGACTGCATCCGCACGCTTGTGCTTTCGGCGAGGATGCGCTGGCCACGGTACGCGCCATGGTTGAGGTGCGCGATCATCCAGGCCCCCATGTCCCGCGCCGAGACACTGAACGATCCTGCCGGCGCAGCGCCGGTCACGATCTCGAACTTCTCCTGCGCGTAGCGACCGTCTTTCCATGAATAGCCAGCCGACATCTGCGGCTTGAGCGCCGCCGGTAGCGGCTGTCGCGAGGACGCGTTCACCATGCCCAGCGGCTGCAGGAGTCGCTGTTCCATGTACTCGTCGAACGACAGGCCGCTCACGCGCTCGACGATGTACCCGGCGACGGCGGTGGCCCAGTTCGAGTAGGAGGAGAAGGTGCCCGGCGCGCGCACCCGTCCCGGCATGTGCGCGGGCAACCACTCCTTCATGGGCTTGATCGCCGCGGAATCGAAGGTGAACAGGTCACGCCCGTCTTCCTCGAGCCCCGGGGTGTGGCTCAGGATGTCCCGCAGCGTGATCGGCTTGTCGAACGCCGGCGGGATCTTGAAGTCGAGGTATTCGTTGACGTCCTTGTCGAGATCGAGCTTGCCTTGCTCGACCAGCTGCATCACCGCGGTCCAGGTAAACGTCTTGGAGATCGATCCAATGCGGAACAACGTCTTGTCCGCATCGACGGGTTGGCGCTTCGCGACGTCCGAATAGCCATATCCCTTGGCGAAGAGCACGGTGGTGTCGCGCACGACGGCAACCGTGGCCCCGGCGATCTTCTTCTCGCGCAGGTACGACGTCATGAGGCCATCCATGAACGCCTCGATCTCGGCGCGGTCCTGCGGACCTCGCACCGCGACGGGCGCCGGGGTGGCCTGGGCGCTCGCCAACATCGGCGCGAGCAGGAGCGGGAGCACAGCAATCAACCGGCGGGACGAGGGGCGATGGGGCACGGCAGGGGCTCCGAGGGGTCGGCAGGTATTCCAGATTGTATACATAATTCGGAAGACCGACAAGCAAGGTTTCAGGGCCCACCCCCTGCCCGCGCCCCCGCGCGCACTGATTCAGGACGGGCGCCCATATTTGTTGGCGTGACCGCCCCCGCCACCATCGACGACCTCGAGGAGCGCCTCAGCGACCCCTCGCCTGCTGCGAGTGACGCACTCGCGCGATGCCCCGGCGACGTCATCGTCCTGGGTGCCGGCGGCAAGATGGGCCCCTCGCTCACCCGCATGGTCCGCCGCGCCGCGGACAC
>JAEUJK010000119.1 GCA_016794735.1 Gemmatimonadota bacterium
ATCATGGTGCCCGACCCAGGCGCTCCCCGTCGAGCTGCTGGTCCAGTTGCGGCAGGTGGTGTCGAGCGTGTCGGTGGCCACCGTGCCGTCCATCCGCGATCCCGTGAGGATGTCGTGGGTGTTTGGCGTGTCGCCGCGCCCGTTCACCGGCATCCCCTTCTCGGTGAGTGACGTTTCCTTTCCCAGCTTGGAGTTGGGGCCGTGCAGCTCCTCGAGGTTGGCCGCGACCATCACCCCCTTGGCGTTGTACCACGGGCCCTTGCCGATGCGATCCCGGGCGTTCACGGCCGGCTTGCCATCCATGGCGACGGCACTGAGGTACGCGTGCCAGGTCATCCCGGTCACGCCGGCAGACTCCGCCAACTCCTTGCAGCGGCGATCGGCCCCTTCGAGCCCGCCGAGGTCGGCGCCATTGCCGGGACCGGCGCTCGTGATGAAGAACGACATCTTCTGTGCGGAAGCCGCGACAGGGAGGACGAGGGCCGCCGCAAGGACGAAGGAGAGTCGACGCATGGCTCGTGGGTGAGAACACCCCGAAGTTGCCGCACGGTCCACGAAGGGGGCAAGAGTCGCTGGCGGGCCCGGAACGACAGCTTTCGCGACGGACTCTCCCCATGGCCCGCACCGCGTCCCCTGGATCGCGCAGAGATGCCCGGTGATCCGTCGCCGCAGCAACCAACCTGGTTGGCGGATCCCAACATGATCCGCGGGGTGGCCCCGTCACGCGTCTTTTAGTGTCCCGACCTCCGGGACGTACCTGTGCGCTGCCTTCCTGATGCGGGCCGTTAGGGCTCCAGCGCAATGCGTCCACATCCGCCTCAAGGAGTCACGTATGCGCAGCCACCACTGGCCGTTCCCCGTCGCAACGCTCGTTGCCGCTTCCCTCCTCGCCACACCCCTGGACGCGCAAGGCACGCCGGCGGGAGTCCCCGGTCGTTCGTATGTCCAGGTCATCCGGCTCAAGCCCGACATGGTCACCGAGTGGGAGAATCTCCAGCGCAACGAAGTCATCCCGGCCCTGAAGAAGGGAGGCCAGGCCACACGCACCGTCCTGCGAACGCAGGTAGGCAATGCGTTCGAATACGTCGTGCTCAATCCCTTCCCGCTCTGGGCTGCCATGGATGGCGACAACGCCATGGCTCGGGGCCTCGGCGCCGCGGGCGCGCAGGCCCTCCAGGCCAAGCTCAGGCGCTGCGTCCAGACGCAGTCGAGCTACATGGCGACGCGCGACGACAGCCTCGGCATTGCGGTGGCAGACGCGGGGATCGTGCGCACGACCGTGCGGCGCTTCGTGCCGGGGAAGCGAGGGGAATACGAAGCCCTCCTTCGCACGGACATCCTCCCAGCCATGCGCAAGGCGAAGGAGATGGGGAAACTCGCCGGCTACACCTACATGACTCGTGGTGCCGGCGCCGCGGCGAATGAGTTCACGGAGACGGAGCACTTCACGAAGTTCGCCGATCTCGACGGCGGGAACCCCCTCGCCCAGGCGCTCGGTGGCAACCAGGCAGCGAACGCCGTGAATGCGAAGCGGAACGCCCTGGCCACCACGACGCAAGTGATCGTCAGGCGTCGCGTCGCCGACCTGAGCTTCTAGTCCCCATGCGGGCTACCCGAGGTGGGGGATGTGCGATGTCCCTCACCTCGCGCCGCGGGGACCTGCGCGAGCCGCGGGACGCATCGAGGCCTGCGCGCGCGCTCAACCGCGGAACCAACCTTCCTGCTGCAGCTGCGCCCAGATCCGCCGCACCACGGCCGCCCCGCGCTGGACGACGCGCACCTCATCGTCCACGACCAGGCGCCCATCGAGCACCTGGGCGTATCCCTCGGTGAAGACG
>JAEUJK010000161.1 GCA_016794735.1 Gemmatimonadota bacterium
GGCCCCTGCCCCAGGCACTTGGCCATCGAGACCCCGCTCGACGTGCCGATGCGCGTCGCACCGGCGGCGATCATCCGGAGCGCCGCATCGCAGTCGCGCACCCCGCCGGAGGCCTTCACCCCCAGCGCATCACCCACCACCATGCGCATCAGCGCCACGGCCTCGGTCGACGCACCACCGGCGGCGTGGAAGCCGGTGGAGGTCTTCACGTAGTGCGCCCCCATCTCCTTGGCGACCGCGCTGGCCTTGATGATCTCCACGGGCGTGAGCGCGGCCGACTCGATAATCACCTTCACGAGGCGCCCCCCCGCGGCGCGCACCACGGCGGCGATGTCGTCGGCGACATGGTCCCAGTCGTTGGACTTGATGTGGCCCACCGCCACGACCATGTCGATCTCGGTGGCCCCGTCACGCACCGCCACCTCGGTTTCGTGGGCCTTGGCCGCAGAAGTCGTCGCCCCCAAGGGAAAGCCGACCACGGTCGCGACCTCGACGCCACTCGACGCGAGCTGCTTCGCGCAGCGCGCCACCCACGAGGGATTCACGCAGACGGCGGCAAAACGGTGTTCCCGCGCTTCTGCGCAGAGTTTGTCGATCTCGGCGGCCGTGGCCTCGGCCTTGAGCAGGGTGTGGTCGATGAAGTCGGCGATGCGCGCCTGGTCGCGGACCCAGCGCACGCCGGCCGGGGCGGTGTGCGTGGTTCGGCTGGGGGTGGCAATGGCAGGATGATGGTCGCGGCGCTGGCCGGCGTTAGCGTGTGTTTCGGGGGGGGCCCCCCGCGTCGCCAACTGGTCGCGCGCCGCCAACTCGCGCGCCACCGCACGCGCCAGCTCCCGCAAGTCACTCGTCATCCCGCATCCTCCGGCAACTCGCCAGACATCAGGTCCACGCGATCCACCACGCCCACCACCACCGCCTGCGCGGGGATCCTGGGGCTCTTGAACAACGACCGCGCCGCATTCCCCTCCTGCACCACCAGCACGCGCTCACCAACCCCCACCCCGATCACATCCACCCCGATCAACTCCGCGCCCTCCTCCCGACCCGCCAGGTTCAGTCGCCGCAACAACAGCAACTTGTGCCCCGACAGCTCGGCATGGCGGTGCGTCGCCACCACGTCTCCGACCACGCGCGCAATGAACATCGTCAGCCCTCCAGGGTGCGCGCGTCGCCCACATCGCACCAATCCACCTTCGCCACGATCCCCGCATCCACCGCCGCAAATGGGTCGTCGAGCGTGATCGCTGCCTCGCGCGACGTGATGTACACCACCACCTCGCCGGGCCCGACCCCCACCCGATCCAGCGCCACGATCGGCTTCCCCGCCGGTGCGCCATGCGCCGTCAACGGCTGCAGCCACTGCAGCGGCACGCCGTGCAGCGTGTCCTGTTTCACCGTCGACACCAGCCGACCCAGCACGCGCGCGAGGTACATCCTCAGCCCACCACGTCGGTGAACGCCACGCGGGCATCGCCTAACGCGCGTCGACGCCCGACCAGCTCACGGTCCACGAAGAACCGGATCAGCACGAACCCCGCGACAAAGCCCCCCACGTGCGCCCACACCGCCACGCCGCCGGAGATGTCGCCGCGGAGCTGGCTCAGTTGCTCGAGCCCGCCCAGCACCTGCCACACGAACCACATGATGAGCACCACCCAGGCGCGCACGCGCACGATCCACGGGATGATGATGATCGGGATCAGCACCTTCACCAGCACCCGCGGATACAACACCAGGTACGCCCCGAGCATCCCCGAGATCGCCCCCGAGGCCCCAACCGTCGGCACCGGGGAGGTCGGCGACGAGATGATGTGCGCCCCCGCGGCCAGCAAGCCGCACGCGAGATAGAACACCAGGAACCGCGCCCGACCCATCGAATCCTCGACGTTGTTCCCGAACACCCACAGGAACAGCGCATTGCCGAGCAGGTGCGCCCAGCTGCCGTGCAGGAACATCGACGTCAGCGGGGTGAACGTGTTGATCGGCTGGTCGTCGACGGCGCACACCCACTCCTGGCCCCCGTGCTGCCCCATCGGAACGGCCAGGTTGATCGGCGCGCGATGGGTGATCTCCCCAGGCACCATCCCCAGGTCGCAGACCGACGCTGAGAGCTGGAAGGCATCGAGCCCCGCCCCCTGCGCCAGGACCCAGGCCGCCCCAATCACCCCGAGCACCGCGATGGTCATCACGGGGGTCCGGAGCGTCGGGTTGTCGTCCGAAATTGGGATCACGCGCGCTCGGGCAGGATGAGGAGGCGGCCAGCCCAACGATAAGGCGCCCATTCACTTATGCCAGCCCCCCACGGTGCCATCCTGTCCTGATGGGGCAGGCGCCGTACCCCCACCACACCGCCATTTCTGCCAATTTGGCCGAGCACGTCAGGCCCCGGCATTGCCTATCACCGAGGCATAGTCACTCGGGCCCGTCAGGGCCGCAGGATTTGTCCACTCGCAACCCGTGAACGCACATGCCTGACAAGGTCATTGGAATCGACCTCGGTACCACCAACTCGGTCGTCGCCGTCCTCGAGGGTGGGGACCCGGTCGTCATTCCCAACTCCGAGGGAGGTCGCACGACCCCGTCTGTCGTCGGCTTCACCAAGGACGGCGAACGGCTCGTCGGCCAGATCGCCAAGCGTCAGGCCGTCACGAACCCCAAGAACACCGTCTTCTCCATCAAGCGCTTCATGGGTCGCAAGACCACGGAAGTGTCCGAGGAGACCAAGCGCGTCCCCTACGCGGTCGTCGCCGGCCCCAACGACCTCTCGGCGGTCGAGGTCCAGGGCAAGCGCTACACGCCCCCCGAAGTCTCCGCCATGATCCTGCAGAAGATGAAGCAGACGGCGGAAGACTACCTCGGCCACGGCGTGACCAAGGCGGTCATCACCGTCCCCGCGTACTTCAACGACTCGCAGCG